>CAMBBY010000134.1 GCA_945863825.1 uncultured Prevotella sp.
TCGTGACCTCCTGCGTGACAGGCAGGCATTCTAACCAACTGAACTAACGCACCTTCAAGTAACAAATCTCATTAGCTTGAAGCTCATTTCTCATTTGCGAGTGCAAAGGTACTACATTTTTTTGATTCCACCAATTTTTTCGGCAACTTTTTACAAGAATTTTTGAAAAAAAATCGCATCACTATACTTCTTGCCATCAAAAAGCCATGCATTCAACCTCGTAGTCTTCTGAAAATCAGATAGTTCGAGCACTTTTATACATTTTTCATTATGTTCTGGAACAATCGCATAAATTTGATGCAAATGTATCACTTTTCTTCCATAATCCACTATTTTATCCAAAACAGCAGAAGCATAACCCCGTCCGCGATACTCCTTCCGGATGACCAAACCCAACTCTGCACGGCGGTGAATAGGAGAAAAATCCATCAAATCAACCATACCTATCGTCTCTCCGACTTCATTATCTATCATCAACCGCACCTGCTTGTCTGCAAAAATATCGCCAGTTGCTGATGTAATATAGTCCAGAAGCATACTTTTGGAATAAGGAACATTGGTAACACCTACATTCCACAACCTGTCATCATTCTCAACTCCATACAAGAAATCCAAGTCTTCCGGCTCCATCGCCCGAAGCTTTATCTGAGGTTTTTTACTATTTTCCATGACTTTCTACACTTGTACACCTTATTTTATTACTTCTGCATCTGTAATCAGCATGCCAGAATTCTGATGATAGAATCCTATTTTCCTCAAAGGAGAAGGAGCTACTGCAAAAACTTCGAGGATTTGTTCGTAATCAAATTCCGAAACATCGAAGACAACAATCTGCAGTTTCTTAGAATCAGTAATCTTCTCCAAGAAAGTCGCTGTCAGTTCATTCTTGCCGCAAGCTACAAATTCTGCCATCAAACCTTTCCGGCGCACCAACTCTCCACATTGCTCTTGCATCTCCTTACTTCCTACAAACACATAGTTCGGAGTCTGCCACTCATAGGTGATAAATCCTAAGCTCTTACGGGCCCTGTCGATCTGCATCTGGAAAAGGGCAAGAGTAGCCTTGGCATAAATGGCTGCCTTGACAGGTAAACTGATGAGCCACGACATACCGGAATAATGTTTTCTGAAGAAGATAAGCATCGCCTCATAGAACACATGCACATAGCGGAAGCTCGACTTCTGAGTACTCTCACCCTTATAATGCAAGATGGTAGAAGGAAGATAATAATTGTGATAACCTCCCTTCAGAATACGATAAGAAAGATCGATATCCTCGCCATACATGAAGAAGTCCTCGTCCAGATAACCCACCTCATCGATGGTTTTCTTTCGCAACAGACAGAAGGCTCCACTCACCACCTCTATCCTTCCCGGTTTATCCCAAGGAAGTGCGCTCATATAATAATGACCGAAACGGTGACTTTTCGGGAAACGGGCACACAGACCTACCATCTTGTAGAAAGCCACCATCGGAGAAGGCAACCCTCTCCTACTTTCCAGTGCCGGCTTACCAGAAGCATCCAACATGCGAACACCTAAAGAACCGGCATCTTCGTGAGCATCCATGAAGTCGATAGCCTCACGAATCGTAGATTCTCCTACCACCGTATCAGGATTGAGAAGCAGTACATACTCTGCATGACTCTTGCGAATCGCCAGATTGTTGGCTCTCGCAAAACCCAAATTATGAGGACTGTCTATCAGGTTCACCTGTGTAAAACGCTTCGAAAGATAATCCACCGACCCGTCCTTGGAATGATTATCGACGACAAACACCTCCGACTCTATACCCTGAAGCGCTCTCTGGAGAGATTCAAGACACTGTTGGAGATAGAATTTCACGTTATAGCTAACGATTACAACTGTAATTTTCACCTTATTATATATATAGGAAGAATAAATATGATTAACATGATGCCTGAAAAGCAAATGTTATGCTGGAATATCTTCTGTTTCAGACACACATCTCGCCATGGATGGATATACGAAAAAGACACACAGGAAAAGGATGATTGCCATATAGCCGAAAGCAGGCGACATCGTCTGGTAATACATGAAGGTATTGACCAGCATCGGCAAGCACAGCATGTTGATGCGAGCTGTGCCCCAAGGCAAAAGAGCCGATCCTTTACCATTCACCAACTTGCGCTTGACAGCCTTGAAAGCAAACAACTTCAGAGCCAAAGGGATGACCGCAATGGTAAGAA
The DNA here is from genome assembly GCA_945863825.1 of uncultured Prevotella sp. Classification (GTDB taxonomy): domain Bacteria; phylum Bacteroidota; class Bacteroidia; order Bacteroidales; family Bacteroidaceae; genus Prevotella. Next base: position 2,211 of record CAMBBY010000134.1, read on the forward strand.
ACTCCATGATGACCTGCATCAAAAATACAAAATCACTACTGAAAAGCAAAGTGCCTGGCGCTAACATTTCAGTTTCGTAGAGCAAAACCATGAGAATGGCTGCCAATAATAATACCCAAAAGTTGATAAGCAATATTCGCTGGGAAAATTTCAAGTTCATTTTTTTCTTTGTTATAGAAAACCTATTTCTCTATTTTAGAGGTCTATTTTCTGCATTAAAAATACGATTCATCTGAAAGTGAGAAGGAGATGAAATTCTCTTATTGACCGAAAGGAGTACGATTGACTATTGAACGACCGAGCGTTACTTCATCCGTATATTCCAGTTCGTTTCCTACAGAAATTCCTCTCGCAATTACCGACAGTTTTACTGGATAATCTGCCAACTTGCGGGAAATGTAGAAGTTGGTGGTATCACCCTCCATTGTACTGCTCAAGGCAAGAATCACCTCATCGACACCTCCATGAGCCACCCTCTCCACAAGTGAATCTATCTCAAGATCAGCCGGTCCGATACCATCCATTGGAGAAATAATACCACCCAAGACATGATATAGTCCGTGAAACTGTTGGGTATTCTCTACAGCCATCACATCCTGAATGTTCTCCACCACACAAATAATGGAGGCATCCCGGCGGGGATCACTGCATATCGGACAAACTTCGGTATCGCTCACATTATGACATACACGACAATACTTTACCTCACGCTTGAGTTGAGAGACGGCACCCACAAACTGTTCCACCGACTCATCGCTCTGGCGCAGGGTATGAAGAACAAGGCGCAAAGCTGTTTTGCGCCCTATTCCCGGCAGTTTGGCAAACTCGCTCACCGCCTTTTCCAAAAGTGCTGATGGATATTTCTGTATCATTACAGATAAACACCAATACCGACACGCAGACCTACTGTTGAGAAGTCTGAATGATTCTTGAAACTCTGGTCGTAATAAATGGCTGGTTCAATAGTCACGGTACGACTCAAGAAAAAGGCATAACCCACTTCTACTCCTGGCATCACGTCATTGTAGCTACCGGTATGAGCCAACTTGACACCAGCACCTAAATAGAGACCATTCTGGATAATATAGTATCTACCCTGCGCACCTACGCTAAAATAATCCTTGACACCGTCCTTGCCCGAATGATCATAAGACAACTGACCTACAGCCATCAGATTATCGGCAAAGAGATAACCCGCCTTAGCCTGAACACCTAAATTGAGCTCGCTTGAACCATTATAACTCAAATTGAGGCCAGAAAGAGATGCCCCACAATATACCTTACCTTCTTCAAACTGTGCATTTGCCGACACCGTCAACAAAAGAGATGCACATAAAATAGCTAATTTCATCATATCTCGATTATTTTATAGATAAATCACAACCTGTGATTATTTTTATTTATTCTAATGATTTCGCCATTCTGATTTCTTCTGCATTCTGATGCCATTCCGCACTCAGAATCATACCATCAACAGTCAGACTACTTTCCTCCGATATTCTTGCGCTTTAATCCCTTATACCAGGAATAGAACCAAACCAGTGCTACAACCAGTATCAGACAACTGCCCGTATAGGCCATCGGCTCTTGCAATCCTAAAGCCTGCTTGCTGACCAACAGGAATGTAGAACATACCACTGTCATAAAGAGTGCTGGTACGAGTGTGACCACAAATGGTTTCTTGTTCTCTACAAGATAAACCGTCAGCGTCCATAAAGTAAATACTGACAAGGTCTGGTTGGCCCATCCGAAGTATTGCCAAATCACATTGAATCCGTCTGGATTTGCCATCTGCCATACCAAAAGAAGAATGGCTGCAACAAACATAGGAATACAGATGAGCAGGCGACGATGTATTGTATGCTGTTCGATGCCCAAGAACTCAGCGATGATGAGTCTGGCACTGCGGAAAGCAGTATCGCCACTGGTAATAGGAGCTGCCACAACACCGAGAAGGGCAAGGATTCCACCAACCACACCAAGCCAACTGGAACAGATTATCTTCACAACTGTAGGAGCATCGAAGAACTGAACGAGCGACTTTCCATCAGGCGTACCAAACTGAGCGATAAACTGCTGGGCGACATCAGCAGGAACAACCTCTTTCCAACCACCATCATAGAAGAAGTAGATAGAGACTGGAGCCCAAATCAAAGCGACGACCCCCTCAGTAATCATAGAACCGTAGAAGATAGGACGGCCCAACTTCTCACTTTTCATACAACGTGCCATCAAAGGACTTTGAGTAGCATGGAAACCACTGATGGCTCCACAGGCTATCGTGATGAAAAGACAAGGGAAAATCGGATTCTTGTCCATAAAGGCATCCACACCTAACCAACTCGTATTCAGATTGTTATTGCTATTTGCCATATCACTCCAAAGTTCAGGCAAATCTGGCATCTTGACAAAGAGTCCAACCATCAGAGCACCTGCCATAAACAACAGGGAGATGGCAAACAGAGGATATATCTTGCCGATAATCTTATCAATCGGCAGGAGCGTTGCTATAATATAGTAGATGAAAATGGCAATGATCCACCACATCTTGCTACCCCAGATACTTTCAAGAATAATAGCAGGACTATAGACAAATACTACACCCACCATCATCAGCAGAAGAACGGAGAAGACAAGCATCACTTTCTTGGTTCTGCCACCCAGATACTTACCTACCAATTCTGGCAAACCGGCACCACCATTACGAATACTCAACATACCACTCAGATAATCATGCATCGCACCGGCAAAGATACAACCCAAAACAATCCAGAGATAAGCTACGGGACCATACCATGCACCCATGATGGCACCGAAGATAGGACCAGTACCTGCAATATTGAGAAATTGAATCATAAAAATCTTCCAACTTGGCAATACGAGAAAGTCAACTCCATCAGCCTTGGTCAGCGCTGGAGTTGGACGATCATCAGGACCGAAAATATGTGCTACAAATTTTCCATAGAACAAGTAGCCGAGCACAAGGGCTACAAGACTTAACATAAAACTTACCATTTTACTTTACAATTTACGTTGATATATTATATCAGGTTTAACCTTTTATTAATCTTCAACTAACAATTCTCCGCAAAGGTACGATTTATATTTCAATTAACAAAAATATTTGTTGAAT
>CAMBBY010000135.1 GCA_945863825.1 uncultured Prevotella sp.
TCTACACAAGGAGTATCGTCGGCAGCGTCAGATGTGTATAAGAGACAGAATTACTATTGGCATATCTTGGAGCGCATTTTGCAGTAACATAGACTGTACTTCCTTCTACGAGCATACCACGCCATTGTCCCCAATCTTCACCAAAGAGAGCCAATTCTCCGGAACCCTCAAAATCTTCCAGTGTTACAAATCCGCAAGGCTTGCCAGTTTTGGTAAACGTTGATCTCAGAGCAGTAACGATACCGCCAAAGACAATTTCTGCCTTTTTGGACAAGGCCTCCTTGTCGCCCAATTCTGTACAATGCGTATTGCACATCGAATGGAGAACAATACTATAATCATCCAGCGGATGAGCAGACAGATAAATACCTACCAGTTCACGTTCCTTATTCAATTTCTCGATCGAACTCCATGGCTCTCCCTTAGGAATAGGAGGAGTTGCAATTTCTACCGCTTCCTCTCCACCGAAGAGAGAAGTCACAGCTTCCTGCTGTTCACGCTGGTAGAGCTGTCCATACTTCACCAAAGTATCCAGGAAGACATTTCCCTTGAAATCCTTGGCAAAGAAATCCTCTCTTGGGATTCCGAAACTGTCGAAACCACCACTCAGCGCCAGACTTTCAAAAGCCTTACGATTCACATTAGAGAAATCTACTCTTTGGGCAAAATCGAAGATATCTTTATAGGCACCATTCTTCTCACGCTCTGCCACAATGGCATCAGCCGCTGGAGCACCCATTCCCTTGATGGCAGAAAGACCGAAACGGATTTCACCATGCTCATTCACACCAAATGCACGGTAACTCTCATTGACATCCGGACCCAACGTCTTGATATTCATAGACTGACATTCTTCCATCAACTTCGTAATCTCAGTAATCTGAGAAAAACGGCGAGTCATAAGCGCAGCCATATATTCGGCAGGATAATGCGCCTTCATATATGCCGTCTGGTAAGCCACCCAGGAATAACAGGTTGCATGCGATTTGTTGAAAGCATAGGAAGCAAACTTTTCCCAGTCGCCCCAAATCTTCTCAAGAATGGCAGGATCATGACCATTTTCCTGACCTTGCTTGATGAACTTAGGCTTCATCGCATCTACAATATCCTTCTTCTTCTTACCCATCGCCTTACGCAAGGCATCAGACTCACCACGAGTAAAGTTGGCAAGCTGACGGGAAAGAAGCATCACCTGCTCCTGATAGACCGTGATACCATACGTATCCTTCAGATACTTTTCCATACATGGAATATCATACTTGATTTCTTCCTTTCCGTTCTTTCGGGCAATAAATGATTGGATATAATCCTTAGGTCCCGGACGATAGAGCGCATTCATCGCAATCAAGTCTTCAAAGACCGTAGGCTTCAACTCGCGCAGATACTTCTGCATACCAGCCGACTCAAACTGGAAAGTACCAATGGTCTGACCACGCTGATAGAGTTCATAAGTCAGCGCATCATCAATCGGTATTGTATCCAAATCAACATCTTCACCTAATGTCTGCTTTACTACCTTGCAGGCCTCCTTCAACTCGGAAAGTGTCTTCAGCCCCAAGAAGTCCATCTTGATCAAACCGGTAGATTCAATCACGTGGCCATCATATTGGGTAACGGCAGTCTTCAGTCCAGGGAAATCCGGGTCATCAGCAGTAGAAACCGGCACCCAATTACTAATCGGGTCTCGACAGATAATGAATCCACAAGCATGAATACCTGTACCTCGTATCGTACCTTCAAGCATTTTGGCATACTTGATGGTATTGCTTTCACGAGGATCAGTAGAAAACTCCGCATCCCTCAATGCCGGCGTATATTTGATGGCATTGGTCAAGTTCATCTTAGCTCCATCAGGCAATCGGTCTGGGATAGCCTTACAGAGTGCATTTGCCTTATCCAGAGGAAGTTTCTCTACACGGGCAACATCCTTGATGGAGTTCTTGGTTGCCATACTACCATAAGTGATAATATGCGCACAATTCTCATGCCCATACTTATCCATCACCCATCGGAGCACTTTTCCACGACCATCATCATCAAAGTCGGTATCAATATCAGGAAGATTGACACGGTCTGGATTCAAGAAACGCTCAAACAGCAAGTCATATTTCAATGGGTCTATCTTGGTAATACCCAAACAGTAAGCTACCACAGAACCTGCGGCAGAACCACGACCCGGTCCTACAACAACCCCTAATTCTTCACGTGCAGCACGAATAAAGTCGGACACTATCAAGAAGTAACCAGGGAAACCCATCGTCTTCATGACATGCAACTCAAAGTTGACATGCTCATCAACATTTTCCGGCAAAGGATCACCATATAATTTCTTGGCACCCTCGTAAGCAAGGTGCTTCAGATATTCCGCCTCAAACTTAATACGGTATATTTTGTCGTAACCGCCCAAGCGGTCTATCACTTTCTGTCCTTCTTCAGGCGGCAACTGGTTCTCCCCATTCTCATCAGAAGTAAATTCCTTGTAAAGGTCTTCTTCTGACACCTTCTCACGCAACTGTTCCTCGGTACCGAAAGTCTCCGGAATCGGGAAGAACGGCATGATAGGTCCATGGTCGATACTATAGATTTCCACCTTATTATATATATCGAGCGTATTGGACAAGGCTTCAGGAATATCAGAGAACACTTCATTCATCTCCTCCCGAGTCTTAAACCATTCCTGCTTAGAATATCGCATACGATTCGGATCATCCAGATCCTTACCTGTAGCAAGACAGAGCAAATGGTCGTGAGCCTCAGCTGTTTCCTTATCCTCAAAGTGACAGTCGTTGGTACAGATCAGTTTAATGCCATATTCCTTGGCAAATTCTATGAGCACCTTATTGGCACGCTGCTGCAAGTCGTAGGACTCACGATTGGCAAGGATACGTGGATCATCAGGCACTTTGTGGCGCTGCAATTCCAAATAGTAATCATCACCGAAAAGATTATGATACCATTCACAAGTCTCGCGTGCACCTTCGATATCACCATCCAGAATCTTCTTAGGAACCTCGCCAGCAATACAAGCCGAACAGACAATCAGATCCTCATGATATTTCTCCAAATCGGCACGATCCGTACGTGGGCGCATATAATATCCGTCCACCCATGAATTGCTGACCAATTTGATGAGGTTTTTGTAACCATTGTAATTCTTCGCCAAAACGATGAGGTGATAACCACTCATATCACCCTTGTTTTTATCACGATCCTCTTTTCTTCGATGGGCTACATACATCTCACAACCAATAATAGGCTTAAAAGGTTCCAGACCTTCTTTTTTTCTACCCTTATTGACTTTTCCGCAATAATCGGTCAGTTCCTTGATGCCAAACATGACACCATGATCGGTAACGGCCATACCCTTCATGCCGTCCTTGACAGCCTTGTCAACAAGATGGGGAATCTTGGACTGACCATCAAGGATGGAATACTGTGTATGGACATGTAAATGTATGAAATCTTCCATTTTTTATACTAAAAAGCGAATTTTGAGTTCAAAGTTACTGCTAAAAGTTGACATAACCAAAAGAAATTGCGGAAAAATTTGCGAAAATGACAAAAATAATGTACCTTTGCAGTGATAAAAACTTAATCTCTCTGTAATGGGACAAAAAATAAAGAAACTAAAGAAGATTAGATTACACCGTGAAGGTACCGACCAGCTGATTTACGGTATCATTGCTATCATAGCAATTGCGGTGATATTGTGGAATGCCTTTGACAACAAAATACCATTTTGGTCTTTCTCTGTAGTCATGGGTGTTGTGTATTGCATCGTGCTTAACTTCTATCGTTGCCCTATTCGTTACCTGAACGTAGAAGACACCGATAAATTAGTCGTGGCTCCTGCCGATGGCAAGATTGTAGTCATTGAAGAAGTTGACCACGCACCTTACTTCAATGATAAGCGCATGATGGTTTCCATCTTCATGAGCTTATGGAATGTGCATGCCAACTGGTTCCCTGTTGACGGCAAGGTAAAATTCGTGAAACACGTAGATGGCAATTATCACAAAGCGTGGCTTCCTAAGGCGAGTGAAGAAAACGAGCACTCCGATGTCATGATTACTACTCCTGATGGCGTGGATATATTATGCCGTCAGATTGCGGGTGCTGTGGCACGCCGTATCGTTACTTATGCCAAGGAAGGTGAAGAATGCTATATTGATGAGCATCTGGGATTCATCAAGTTGGGGTCCAGAGTTGATGTCTATCTGCCTGTAGGTACCGAGATTTGCGTCAAGATGGGACAATCTACGACAGGCGACCAGACCATCATCGCTAAATTGAAATAGTTTTCGGGCAAGTTGAGCCATTCAACTACTGATCATTATATATAAAAATGAATATAAAGAAACATATTCCTAACACGATTACCTGTTGTAACCTCGTATCTGGTTGCATCGCAACATCGTATGCTTTCGGAGGAGCACCCAAGATGGCACTTCTCTGGATTATAATAGGTGCAGTATTTGACTTTTTTGATGGCATGAGCGCACGCTTGCTCCATGTCTCGTCACCTATAGGAAAAGAGCTTGACTCTCTTGCTGATGATGTAACATTTGGAGTTGCTCCTTCAACCATCGTTTTTTCACAACTTTTCGTGATGGAGTATCCGGCAATCTTAGAGCCATTACGTTCATGGTTACCTTATACTGCATTCATCATCGCAGCCTTCTCTGCCCTAAGATTGGCAAAGTTCAATCTCGATGAGCGACAGACGACATCATTCATTGGTGTTCCGACTCCTGCCAATGCGCTGTTTTGGGGATCGCTGATAGTAAGTAGTCCTTCATGGCTAACCAACGACAAATGGTCTGTGACTATCATCTTGGCAATGATTCTTATCACCAGTTTCTTGCTTGTATGTGAATTGCCACTCTTTGCTCTGAAATTCAAGCAATGGTCATTCAAAGGTAACGAAGTCAAGTATTTTTTTATAGGTCTGACCGTTATCATTCTTGCCGGCTCTGTATTCACAGAGGGCGCTATCGGATTTCTTCAGGCCTGGTGGATTATCATACTTGCCTATGTGATTCTTTCTGTGATTCTGTATTTAAAGAAGAAATAAAACAATAGCCTATAGTTTTTACTTATACGTGTAAACTATAGGCTATTTTCATATAATGAAAAGAATGGAGTAAAGAAATTAATTGTGTACTAAGGTACCAATCTCCTCACCATCCATTACCTTTTTCAAGTTACCTACGACATCCATATTGAATACATAGATAGGGAGATTATTCTCCTTGCACATCGTTGTTGCAGTAAGATCCATTACCTTCAATCCCTTCGTATAAATCTCATCGTAAG
>CAMBBY010000136.1 GCA_945863825.1 uncultured Prevotella sp.
ATTCGCCTTAGTCTCGTGGGCTCGGAGATGTGTATAAGAGACAGTGTCTGTACTGGATCAACAATAAGCGTATAACGCATCTCACCCTGTTTGCGGATGTAGATGGTAATATTTTTCAAATCTTCTTGTTGCTGGGTCAAGACCTTGTATTCATCTTTATATTTATTTATTGACTTCGTAATTTGCCCAATTTGAGAAGGATTCCCCTTTTTCTTTTTAAGTTCTTCTTTCTGCTGTTGCAATTTAAGAATATTATTTTCAACCTCCTCGATTTCGCGGCGATTCTTTTTTAATGCACCAAGAAACTCCTTAATATTTCTATACTGATACATGATATCATCACCTGCAATAGTAATGATATGATTTTTAAAGTTGGCACGATTTTCTAGAACGACATGATAGTTCTCTATTTTTTTGATAATGTTCTTAACACTATACTCAAATGATGAACCAATGTCATTCTTCTGAAATTTAACAGCGATAGGCGCATTCTTGGGTACGAATTGTCCTATTTCATCAGGAATATCAAATCTTTTAGCATTTACGAGTCCTTGCGTAAACCAGAAAGTTTTATCTTGACCATTGTACAAACAATGTACTCTGGCAACAACCACGATACGTGTACCTTTTCTCTTTTCGGCACACGTATCAATGGATTGAACAATATCTATAAGCTTTTCTTTCATACGTATATGCTTTGTAATATTTATTAACAGCTTTCTATTGTTACATCAAATTTTATATCCTGGTTCCTGCAGATGTCTATTTCTGTATCGTAGGTGATAGTGGATAGGTCGTACATCTTTCGCTCACCTGGAGCGTTGTAGATAAACCATCCATTCATAAAACCACCGTCAGGATAGATACATAGTTTCTTTCCTGCACATTCAAATGTGAGGACTCGCCAATGCGTTAGACTACGTCTTGGTGCTGATACGACAGGGGAGAGAGTACCTTCTATTCCATCCTCGTATTCCAATCCCTCAACCAATTCATTCGCCAGGTTCTCCAGCCAAGAGTCACGGTCTTCTGACGTAGGCTGATTGGCTCCAAGATTATCTCGCTTTCCGTTGTCGCTATTGTATCGCTCAACCAAGAACTCCAAGTTATAAGGAGAACCTATCTTCTTAATGAAGTATTTGATGGTTTGTGTACACAAGATGATGGAGAGGATGCTCTTCATGTGCTCATCTTGATAAGACACATTTACTAAAGATTCTCTGTTAGCCTGACAATGAGCTACAAATGCCTGAACAATCTGTGATGCTCTATCGTCGATGATACCGGCAAGTCCAGATGTCTTGATGATTGTTGGATCACCATCCACGAATTTGAATATCTTCGTTGTAGCATCCACAATATCAGTCTTTATAAACTTTGCCTTGCTTGCGAAGTTGTTTGTACGGATATAGTATATGGTGCCATTTCCCCACTTGTCATTCATTGTGATATGGTTAGGGTTGTTTGTAAAATACAATCTACCATCAATGTATGCCAATGGGTAAAGTCCATTTCCTGTAAACGGATTCTTTATTTCCATCACTTCGTTTGTCCAGCCCTTAACAGAACGAATCATGCTCATCGCCGGAGTAGGTATAGCTATATCAGTATTCTTTACTACGCAGAAAGATGTCTGCTGACCATGAGGAGCAAAATAGTTGAAGAACTGACCTTTCCAACAATGGTCTGTGCCTTCATACTCCCAGCTTGCATAGTCATCATCAACGAAAATGAACTTCTCGTTCTGTGACAATGCAAATGTACGTTCCATCTTGGCAAGAGAAGTTTCTGTAGCACTTTCTCCGAATACACTCAATACAGCATTTGGCAGAACTTTTCTTGCAGAGCGTTCCTCTTCAATCCATGCCTTTGCTGCATCTATATCGATATGATTGATGTAGTGTAGGGTGAACTTGTCTATCAAAGCCTCTTTATTGCCAGAGTGTATTGCAGCCTCAATGATTGTATAGGCACGTTCTATAGCCGACTTCATCAAGTCCATAGCAGCCAGCTGGTTAGAATAGCCGGAACCGCCAGGATTGGCATCAAAGATACATATATGTCCATTAGGCGTAATTGTAAAGTCGAGATCAGTACGCTCTACATTCAATTCCTCAGACAAGGCTCTTGCAAAGAGCAATCCGAGAGTGATGAGCAGATCTTCTTCTTCATTACGACTATTAATCCAGTCTTTCTGGAAATGGCGTATTCTAATCTCTGTATAATCTGTTTGGATGGTATCACCCAAAACTACGTTTCGCTTGATGTAATCAGTACTGCCACATCCCAAGCACTTATTTGGTTTCGGACCTTTTTTCACGAGTGCAAAGTGATAATCTGGCTTATCCGTATCTTTTGATGCGATAGGATTCATTTCGTTTGGCAGTTTATCCGGGTCACTTGATGAGGCTGCAGGCCAGCTTTCAAGTACGGTCTTTCCGCATTTGGTACAATGACAATAGCCAAATCCTGTACCTTCATTATAATACAGTATCTGACCGTTGCCGCTTTCTCTACTGCTACGGGTATCAAAAAGATGTGGCTCAATACGATCCTGCTTCCATTCATCAGCTCCAATCAACTGAGCACTTACACGAGTATATACATTCTGGTCAAGAATTCGACTTGCCGATTCATTCATGTCTGGAATAAATTCTGCTGGTTGCAATAGGTCGAGTTCTGTACTTGCACTAACTCTCCATTTCTCTAAAGAATCCAATTCCTCTTTTGTATCAATCACAACTTGCTCACGGTTGAAGTACAGCTTTTTGAATGTTACTTCTGGTTTGAAGAAGTTGGTGTATCTGATTCCACGCACGATTCTTACCATACCGTCTCTTGCAATAGGATTACCCGGTGCATATTGAGACAATGCAGTACGAAGAGGGTATGATGGGTTAGATGGTGTAACCAGTGTATATGATGTCTGTGATGAAGCATTTATATCAAACTCTACCACGTTCACTGGCATATTGGCATTTGGCGTAAAGCGATGAGTTGCCCAATATGAAAGCAAACGGGAAGCTAATGGTTCAATGAACTTCATTTCAAAGAATGCCTGTTGTCTTGCACTCTTTGCCTTCTTGTATGGTTCTGCATAATCCTGAATGCGCAATTCCAGTTCTGAATAGCATTTCTCGTTCATTTCACGAGCTTTGGAAACGACATACTGAGGTGGACGGCTACTAAAGATAGTACCGTCTAACAGAATTCGTATCTTTCTTCTCAAATCATCACTCAGCGACTCGCTGCATTTATTGTTAAATGCCTCATAAGGTGTACCAGTCTCGTCACCCAATCCATCCAATGGGCTAATAGGAGCATTATCAGCCTTTTTCTTTACCTTGAAGTGGTTACTTTCACCATCAGGAACTATCTGATAATTAGTATAGTAACTGATTACTTGCTCTGTGATACTGCCACCAGCCATTCCAAAAACGCCAAACTCTCTAATGAGGAAAGAGTTAATATGGCGTTGAATCACCTGGGCACTATTCAAATCAACAATAGGCGAGTTAACGTTGCGCATGATGACATTCTCCATAGGATTCAGCAATGTCCTTATACCTACAGCGTCAGATCCACACAGTGTAATACAGGCACTACGAACCTGGCCGCGTCGTCCACTACGACCGGCTCTCTGTTTATAGTTTGAAGGCATTGGTGGGACAGAAGTCATCATCACTAATTCCAAGTCACCGAGGTCAACACCCATCTCCATTGTTGTAGAACAAGCAAGGATGTTGAGTCTATGATCCTTGAAATCTTCTTGTACCTGACGACTAATCATCTTATCCACCTGTGCTGTATGCTCAGCCTGAATGAAGAGTTGAGGGAATTGATGAATTTGAAGAAGACGGTCTGAGAACGAACCGTTTTCTCCCCATAAATCATTATTCCAGAGAATCTTACGATTATCTTTAGCCCATTCTTCTATAACCTCATCAGCAGGATTAGGATTCATGCTATGGTTATGATAAGGGTAGGGAACCCATTTTTCATGAAGCTCTTCTTTCAAAGCTACTGGTTCGCCGCCGATGATGTATGGAGAATAACCATGGAATGCAATCTCTACAGGACGAAGCCATTCTGCATGGTGTCTGGTTCCAGACTGGTTGGTGTCACACAAATAGACATCCTCATAGAGTTTAAAACCAAGTTTGGCAAGATTCAATCGATACGGTGTTAAAGGTATATCGTTTATAACCTCGTCTTTATCTTTTACTTGATGATGTATTTCATCATCATAGTGCGTACTATGCTCCAAAAGATGATATTTCAAATCGAGCTCTTTCCACATACAATCAATAACGCTCTGAATGTCAAGTTTATAACTGACGATAGCATTTGTTATAGATATATGCTTTTCCTCAGCTATAAGTTTAGCAAGCAGACGGATAATACGTGATTTGTTGCTTCCTTTATCTTTGATTTCAGGCTTATGGACAGGACGACGTCTTGCCTTTTGGGTTGCGAAACGTACGCACTTGAAGATGTCAATAGAATCTCCATCATTCATCCGAAGAAAAACAGATTCATTTGAACGTACTGTCAGATCAAGGAATATTTTCATAAGGGCATACCAATCCTTCTTTGTAATTTTATTTTGATCTGATAAGAGCCCGTTGAATATTTCTATCTCATCAGGAAGTTTGTCTTCCAATGCCGATTTTAAGTCTTCATAGAACGATGTGAAAAGTCCCATTGTTTCTGGAGCTGCGGCAGTCAAAGGTCGTTTCGCCAGATATTCCACCATGAGGGATAGAATATATTTGCGTTTCGTCTCTGGCTTTATATTGCCATCTTCATCAAGTTCTGGGCTCAGTTCAGAGCGTTCGGCAAACTGCTGACAGAAAATGTCTGCCAGCCTATCATTAATAAGCACATCTAAAATGTCCTGCCATGACAAGAACTGATTAGGCTTCTGTTCATTGAGCAGCGCTTGGATAGCTTTTTCATCGCTACCTTCAAGAATGTCCAGTTTCTCTTCTGCATCCTTGTGCTGAGGGTCTTTTCTACCTGTAGTATCGTAAATATTTTCGAAGTGCTTAATAGCCTCTTCCTTTGTCATACTGCCAGCGGTAGCCATTCTGCATAACTCATGGTACAAAGTGCCATAGACCCACAGGCGTTCTTCTTCCAAGTTCTGCTTAATGGTACTACGAGCTGCCATCTGGCGACTATCTACAAAACTGATATATTGCTGCCCCTTATGCAGGTATATCTTAGATTCATCTTTTGGCTTTCCTTCTGTCATTAAGTCGCTGTCTCTTATACACATCTGACGCTGCCGACGATACTCCTTGTGTAGA
>CAMBBY010000137.1 GCA_945863825.1 uncultured Prevotella sp.
CACAAGGAGTATCGTCGGCAGCGTCAGATGTGTATAAGAGACAGCGCCTGGAATTGTCATACGAACATTTTGAGTTCATCAAGCAGTATTGCGAGAAGATTGGTATTGACTTCCTCTCTACTCCCGATGAGGAAGAGAGTCTGGAATTCTTGATGAATCGCCTTCAACTGCCTCTTGTTAAGATCGGATCAGGCGAAGTCACCAATATCCCTTACCTTCGCAAGATTGCATCATACGGCAAGCCAATCATTCTCTCAACCGGAATGAGCAACATTACTCAGGTGGCTACTGCATACGATACACTCATCAAGGCTGGGGCACCTTCGGTTGCTCTACTTCATTGCACAACCAATTATCCTTGTCCTATCGATGAGGTTAATCTTCGTGCAATGAACACTCTGAAAGATGCGTTCAAGTGTCAGGTGGGTTATTCCGATCATACTATGGGCATAGAGGTGTCTATTGCTGCTGTAGCCATGGGTGCAGAGATTATCGAGAAGCATTTCACCCTCGACCGCACAATGGATGGACCTGATCACAAAGCATCCCTCGAACCTGCCGAACTCAAACAAATGGTTGAATCCATCCGCAACATCGAACAGGCTCTTGGTGATGGAGTTAAGCGTCCAAACAAGAGCGAAGAAGCCAATGCCAAGGTCGTGCAGAAAAGCATCCTTGCCAAATGTCCTATAAAGAAGGGTGAAACTCTTACCGAGGACAATCTTACCGTAAAGCGTGCTGGTGCAGGCATCAGTTCCGTACATTGGGATGTTGTGGTTGGTACTCAGGCCCAGAGAGATTACTCCATCGATGAACCCATCGAACTGAATTAGTTTTCGTTTTAGTTTTCGTTTTAGTTTTCGTTGAACAATGAAACCATTAGTTATAATTCCTGCCCGAGGTGGCAGCAAGGGTATTCCTCATAAGAATATAAAAGAACTTGGTGGCAAACCGCTCATCTGTTATGCCATAGATGCAGCCCGCAAACTTACTGGTGATGAAAATATATGTGTATCATCTGATGATGACGCAATTATAAAAGTGGTAGAAGAATACGGTTTGAAGGTGCCTTTCAAGAGACCTGATTATCTCGCAACCGATAATGCAGGCACCAATGGCGTGCTGCTTCATGCTTTGAACTTCTATGAGGAGCAAGGCAACCATTATGACGTTGTTGTACTGTTGCAAGCAACCTCTCCTTTCAGAAGGGCAGAAGATGTTATTGAAGCTGTCAAGCTCTATGACGATACTGTAGATATGGTGACTTCTGTAATGCCAGCTAAATGTAATCCATACTATGATGGCTTTGAAGATGATGCAGAAGGCTTGCTCGTCATCAGTAAGGGTGATGGCACTATCGAAAGACGCCAGGATGCTCCTCGTGTATGGCAGCAGAATGGAGCTGTATATGTTATCAATCCCGAACAGCTTAAGGCAAAGGGTCTTGCCGGTATGACAAAAATTCGCAAGTATGTGATGGACGAAATACACTCTGTTGATCTTGACAATATGCTTGATTGGAAGATTGCAGAGATTATGCTCAAAGACCATATTGTAGAGTTTTAGTTTTCGTTTTCGTCTTCGTTATATTTTGTTTTCGTTTTAGTTTTCGTTAAATTATGAACAAATATACAATCAGCGAAAAGGCATCAGTAAAGGATGCCCTTATCGCAATTAACGAAATAACTCATGATGGTGAGTCGCTACTTGTAGTGAATGCAGACAGCCAGATGGTAGGTTCCCTCACCGATGGCGATATTCGCAGAGGTCTCATATCTGGTGCACAACTCACGGATGAGGTCAGCACCATCATGCATCGTGACTTCAAGTACATCAAGCAGTCTGAGTTTGATGTAGCGCACCTCAAGAGTTTCCGTGATCGCAGAATCCTCTTCATCCCTATCTTGGATGAGGAGAACCACATTGTGGAGGTAGTAAACCTGCAGAAGTACAAGTCACACCTTCCCATAGATGCCGTCCTGATGGCAGGTGGTAAGGGCGAGCGTCTTCGTCCTCTGACCGAGAAGACTCCCAAACCACTTCTTCCTGTAGGCGATAAGTGCATCATCGATCACAACATCGACCGCCTTATCTCTTATGGTGTAGAGCACTTGAACGTAACTGTTAACTATCTTGGCGAACAGATAGAGGAGCACTTTGCCGAACCTCGCAATGGCGTGAAGGTCAACTGCTATCGTGAGCCAAAGTTCCTGGGTACTATCGGCAGCATCAAGTTCGTGGATAATATCTATAACGATACCGTACTGGTGATGAACTCCGATCTCTTCACCAATATCGACTATGAGGACTTCTTCCTTCACTTCCAGCACCATGATGCCGAGATGTCAGTTGCTGCCATTCCTTATAATGTCAGCATAGAGTTCGGTATCCTTGATCTCGATGGTCGTGACATCAAGGGATTGATCGAGAAACCAAAGTATAACTACTATGCCAATGCCGGTATCTACCTCATCAAGAAGCGTGCTTTGGCAGAAATCCCGGAAGACACCTTCTTCCATGCCACCCACTTAATAGAGAAGCTCATTGCTCAAGGCAAGAAGGTCATCCGTTATCCTCTCAACGGCACCTGGATTGACATAGGCACTCCACAGGAGTATGCAAAAGCAAAAGATTTGGTTAAACATTTGTAACCCTTACATAATGAAAAAAATAGGAATTATTTCGTATTTCAACTACTATAATTATGGTTCAATGCTACAAGGCTATGCTTTGCAGAAATATATTAGTGGCATGAACAATGATGTAGATTGCGAAATTATCAATTATAGGAATCAGTCAACTGGAAAAGCGTCTAAATGGGAATTATTAAAGATTAGACTTAAGCGCATCACGTTTTATATAACACATCTAAAGGAAATACGTATCAGGGCAAGATATGCTACTAAAATGACGATTCGTAATGCGAAGTTTGATTCCTTCCTGAAGGATTACACACGCGTTACCGATACATTTTATAGAACGAAACAGCAGCTTATAGATAAACCGCCTGTATATGATTTGTATGTAACAGGTTCCGACCAGACATGGAGCCCTAAAGTTTCTGGCGGTTATCAAACGACACCAATGTTCCTTGATTTCGCTATCGAAGGTTCTAGAAAGGCCGCTTATGCTCCATGTGTTGGTGTTAATTCTTTTACGGATGTGCAAAAGGAGTTCTTGAAAAACAAGCTGGAGGAATATAGTTTGATTTCATGTCGAGAAGTAAAGGGTGCAAAGCTTTTGTCAGATATAACAGGTAATGATGTACCTGCCGTTGTTGATCCTACCTTGTTATTAACGGGCGATCAGTGGAGAGAAGTAATGAATCCTTCGACTGTTAAGAAACCATATATCTTTTGTTATTTCCTTGGCGATCGTCAGTACTATCGTGATTTTGCATATCATCTCTCACAACAAACTGGATTGCCTGTCTACTATATACCTGTTAATTGGAAAGAGTATTCGGATGAAGATAATCGCATCTGGGATGCAGGTCCAAGGGAGTTTGTAGGACTTATAGAAGGAGCAGAATACGTATGTACCGATTCATTCCATGGTGTTGCTTTCAGCAGCAATTTAAACAAGAACTTTTTTGCATTCGTGAAGCACGCTGGCAATGCAAATGCCGGGGATAACTCACGTCTTTTCGATTATCTGGATAGAATTGGTCTTGCAAATCGTTTGTTAACGACTTATGATGGAAACGACATAGATATCACACCGATAGACTATTCTTTTGCCAACAAGAAGTTGGAAGATGATCGAGCAAAATCATTTTCTTACCTTGAAAAATTAATTGCGCTATAATGAAAGAAATTTGTCCGATAGAACAATGTACCGGATGTACAGCATGTCTGAACGCTTGTGCAAAATCTGCCATAACTATGCAGCCTGACAATCTTGGATTTATGTATCCAAGTATTGATGAGTCGCTTTGCGTTGATTGCGGACTTTGTGAGAGGTCATGCCCTAATAACCATCCGGTAACAAAATACCTGCCACCCGAGTCTTTTGTAGGACATGCTGTAAATACTGACGAGCAACTATCTTCTACTTCAGGAGGTATTGCATCCGCTATTTCAAGATGGTGCATCCGTAAGGGAGGTGTTGTTTATGGTTGTTCTGCAAAAGAGTGTACTCATGTTAAACACATTAGAGTAACGCATGAAGAAGAACTCAAATGGCTGAAGGGAAGCAAATATGTACAGAGTGACATGGGGATGTGTTATTCGCTGGTAAAAGATGATTTGAAAGATAATCGGACGGTAGTATTCATCGGTACTCCGTGTCAATGTGCTGGTTTAAAAAGTTTCTTAAGAAAGGATTATGATAATCTGTATCTTATTGATTTTGTGTGCCATGGGGTACCTTCTCAATCTGTATTGAACGAGGAGCTGAAACTGCATGCATCTGAATCCCAGCTGGAATCTGCAAGATTGAACTTCCGAAGAAAGTTACAGAAGGAAACAGAGTACAGTACCCAATATGGTATATTCCTTAATGATGAATCGAATAACGAAATTTACGCAGAGGTGTTCCCTAGCAACACATATATAACAGGTTTCTTAACTGGTTTGTTCTATCGTAATTCATGTTATCAATGCCATTACACGACTCCAGAACGTGTTAGTGACATCACACTTGGCGATTACGGAGATCATAGTGGAGACTATAACTCTATGGAAGGCAGAAAAAGACTGCTCTCAATGATTACCGTCAATACCGAGAAGGGGCATCAAGTATTAAACAGTATAGGAGATACGATTATTTGTAAAAGTATTGAATACGATAAACTTGTTAAAGCCCAGGGACAATTGAGGCGACCTATCGCAAGACATAATTTGCGTTCAGAATTTGGGCGGATATTACCCCAGACGGGTTATAGAGTAGCTTCAAAGAGTTTACTTAAAGAAGATATAGCAAGGATTAAAAGAAACCTACTTGTCTCCCAGATTCGCGACACGTTATTCAAGATACCGTTTGTCAAATCTATATATAAACAGTTAAGAAATAGATGAAAAAGAGAATTAACTATTTGCAGCTCAACCAAGTTGGCGGATTGGAGCTTCTATTTGCCTTCACCCCTATGCTTAGCGGTTACGGCTTTATGGGGTATCCTTTGTCCTTGTTGCTGTTGCCTATATTGCTATTCATGGCATTGAAAAAGAGAACGGGCGCGCGTTATGAAGTTTTCAAACCAGTCATGATACTTTTGATATATGTGGCAATACATGACCTTGTGTTGGTTTTAGGTCCTGGTAAGAATTTTTTGGGT
>CAMBBY010000138.1 GCA_945863825.1 uncultured Prevotella sp.
GCGATGACTCCTGCCAAATCGGCGAGCAAGCCGCAAGCCACGGCGTGGCGGGTATTCCTGATGCTTACGCTTCCGAAATATACAGCCAATATATAGAAGGTGGTATCGGTGGAACCCTGGAAGATGCAGCTCAATCTGCCCACAAACGAATCAGGACCATAGTTCTTCATCGCCTCCAGCATCATGCCTCGTGCGCCACTTCCCGACAGCGGTTTCATGATGGCGGTAGGCAGGGCGCCTACGAAATCGGCATTCAAGCCGCATTGTTCTACCGACCACGAAATGCCTTGAATCACCATATCCATCGCTCCCGAAGCACGGAACACGCCGATGCCCACAAGGATAGCTACGAGATAAGGGATAATCTTCACCGCAGTAGTAAAACCTTCCTTCGCTCCTTCGATAAAGGCATCATAAACATTCACTTTCTTCCAGAAACCAGCCAGGATGAAGCTGAGGATGATGCCCAGGAGAATCATGTTAGAAGCCAAGGTGGTGACCGTGTTCATCGTGTCCTTGTCCATCTGCCCGAATCCCCAAATGATGATGCCTACGAAGGCGCACATTCCCAACAGAGTTGCGAGCAATACCGGCTGCAGGATGTTGATGCGCTGCCAGAGCGAAGTGATGATGATTCCGGCAAGCGTAGCCACGAGCGTAGCCATCAGGATAGGGATGAATACATCCGTAGGTTGCGCAGCACCATAGGAGGCACGGAAGGCAAGGATAGTGGTAGGGATGATGGTGAGTCCTGAGGTGTTCAGAACCAGGAACATGATCATCGGGTTCGTTGCCGTATCCTTCTTCGTGTTGAGTTCCTGCATCTGCTGCATCGCCTTCAATCCTGTTGGTGTTGCAGCATTATCGAGTCCCAGCATATTCGAAGCGATATTCATGAAGATGCTTCCCATCACCGGATGGTTCTTCGGAATATCGGGGAAGAGACGGGTGAAGACCGGGCTGAGTGCTCGGGCCAACACATTCACTACTCCCGCCTTCTCTCCAATCTTCATGATGCCAAGCCAGAGGGCGAGCACGCCCGTCAGTCCGAGAGAAATCTCGAAGGCATTCTTGGAAGAATCGAAGGTGGAATCTACAATCTTCTGGAAGATAGTCGTATCTCCCATTGCCAATCCGATGAGTGCGAAGATGAACGCAATCACGAAAAATGCTATCCAAATGTAATTTAAAACCATATTCTGTATAATTCTTCAATTTTCTATAGCCTCTAATTTTCTACCAGCTTGGTAGAAAAGTTTGAGAGTCTGTTTGTTGCTCTTTCAAGCACGGCTGCAAAATTACAACAAAAATCTTGGATGAGATTCATTTCGCCCGGAAAATCCCCCAAAAGAAGGAAATATTTTGTAAAAAAACACCTATAGCATGTGTTCACATTTTTACTGCTTGTAATTTTTGTACCAACTTGGTACAAAAACTCCCTGTTTAGTAATTCATGCCGAAGTACCAAAGAGGGATGATAATGCCATGCCCCGTCTCAATGTCATCCTTTACGATGCGGCCATTTTTCACATCTTCTATCTGCTTCTTGCCCTTCTTGCGACCACCAATCTCAAAGGTGTAATCTCCGATGGTGAAGTCGGAAGCCTTAGAAGAGGTAACATCCTGTTTTTCTCTCATCTGATTGTAGAAGAAAGTTTCCCTTACATTGCCAATGTTGGGATAAGGTGTGAGTACAGACATCAGGCTTGGATTATCTACATAGACTTTTTCTATCTTTCCAAGATTGCGCATTCCCGAAGTGTCGTCTCTCAGCAAACCTATCATTCCTGCACGTTCCAAATAGACGAGATAGTCAGGCACGTTGTTCTTGCTGACCCCGATTTCCGTAGCAAGGTTCTCTATGCTTGGTTTGTAGGGAGCGAGACCTGAGAGTATAACGAGCATTCGCTTGAGTTTGCGCGCTGTTGAGGCTTTCATATCTGCATATTGAGGAATATCGACTTCTACCGTTTGGTCAACCACTTGCTGCATTCTCTGCATGAAGTCTCCTTCTATGGCAAATGGGTAATAGCCATGATCGAGGTACTCTCTGAATACAGGCAAAGGATGTTCCAACTCAGGAATCTTTACTTGGTGGTTGAGTATTTCATCAAAGCTAAAGACCTTGGTCTTGATGCCCTCGAACAGTTGCAGATATTCTCTGAACGACAGGCCTTGCATCATATACATCAATGCGCGGCGGCTCAGATCAGCTTCGCCTTTTTTTATGTCCAAGACAGACGAACCTGTGAAAACGAGGTTCAGTGATGGGTGCATATCGTAGATTTGTTTCAGTTCTCTACTCCAGCCTGCATACTTGTGAATCTCGTCTATATAAAGATGTGTGCCTCCCTCCTTGATAAACTCGTCAGCGAAGTCGATCAAGGAATGATTGGCAAAATAGATATTGTCGGCAGAAACATATAGATGGTGTCCTTCTGTGGATTGCTTGATATGTTGTAGTACCATGGTGGATTTTCCCACGCCTCGTGGTCCTACGATACCTACTAATCGCCCATTCCAATTTATTTCATCATATTTATATCTGACGAAATCGAGTGGGGTGCGTTTCAGCAGTTCTGTCATGTATTCGTATAATTTATTGTCTATCATATCTTGCTTTTTATGATGAATACTATGTAAAATCGTGGCAAATATACAAAAAATCCCTCAATGAGGGATGATTTTAAGTGAAAACTTCCCTCATTGAGGGATAAATTTAAGCATTTTTATCCCTCAATGAGGGATTTTTCAAGATTTTCCTTTGCACTTTCAAACATTATTTGTATATTTGCAATGGCTTAATCCATGCTGAAAGCCCAATGGGTATAGGGTGGGTAGGCATATACATATTGAAAAGGCGTTTTTGTACGCTTTGGTTTTGGCGATAGCAGAACTTCGCAAATTCATCGACAAGTCAAGAACAAAGCAACCAGAACGTCTCATGTGGTGTATTATATATACCTCAATGGCTTCGGATGTTAATGCGTTCGTTGGTAGGGAGGGTAGATTATATACTTACACTGGCGTGGGGCTTTCGGCGTTGCTCGTTTCGACTTGTCGGGCAATGCGAAGGCCTTTCTATCGTGGAACGAGTGACAGAACTGGCTCCACGCTTTTTATGTGTATGTAAAAGTAAGGATACTAACCGCTAACGGGGGTCATTGGCTTAACATACAAAAAATGAGAACTTGTTTTAAGAGAGTTGTTTTTGCCATGTTGTTTATGGCGATGGCTTTGAGCCTTTCTGCTCATGATATAGAACAGGATGGCATTTACTATGATGTTGTTTCAATTTCAGAATTGACTGTTAAAGCGGTTGGCTTGGCAGGAAACAAGGAAGGGGATGTTGTAATTCCTGAACAAATTGTATTAACCGGTAGGAATTTATGGCTTCATTTATGGGAGGTAAGGAAAGTATAGAAGAATACATTGTAACAAGAAAAAACAAAATAGAAACGCTTTGTGAGCAAACACTATCTTTATATGGCGATTATATGGATGAAAATGAATTGAATTATGTGGATGGTGTCCTAAACTCATATTTCATTCAAAATCCACTAACTCCAATGAAGTTTGATATTCCCAAAGAAGTACAGCCATTCTATCCTAATAATCAAAAAGAAATAGGTGAAAGTATATGGCAAATTTTCAATATAGGAAAACATATGAGTTGAATAAAAATTCCACTTTATTTTTCTGCAAGGATTTTGAGATATTATGGTTGTAGAGAAGAGCTTTTGCTGTGTGCCCTAAACGCGTCAAGAGAACGAATGGGCAAGTGTTGACTCCTGATATGGAGATTACTGTTACAACTCAACAATATACTTCTGACCCTTTTTATAATGGGGCGAAGGAGATACAAGAGCAGTACATGCGTATGTACCAGTTCGACTATAAGAAGAGTTGTTGCAGCAAGTTTGATTTTGAGTTTAAGCAATTAGACTGATATTTAGAAAAGAGGGGGTGTCATAAGTCTGGATAATAGTTGGCGCATAACAGTTGACCACCGCATGCACATCACTTGTTGTGCATGCGCATATCAGCTGCTATGCAAGCGCACAACAGCTGTTGTGCGACCGAAGATACTAACTTTCTCAACAACATATACTATGTTTTTCAACAACATATCAGTAATATTCCAACAAAAAGAGGGTGAATCATTAACTTATGACACACCCTC
This sequence comes from uncultured Prevotella sp., assembly GCA_945863825.1. Taxonomy (GTDB): domain Bacteria; phylum Bacteroidota; class Bacteroidia; order Bacteroidales; family Bacteroidaceae; genus Prevotella. Next base: position 4,184 of record CAMBBY010000138.1, read on the forward strand.
CTTTTTATTTTATTTAAGTTTTCATATAGAATCTTTATCCAACAAGAAATCAAATACGTCCATAAATACGATGCCGTCATCGTTTTGGTATTTCTTGATGAGGTCGCCTGTTATCACATACTTCATAAAACTATCGTCTATACGTAGCAAAGAGGCAAGTTCTTGTTTCGTCTTCTCCTTGTCTGGCAAACTGAGAGCCGACTGGATGTAGCAGCGTTTGTAGCCTTGGTTGCAAACAAAGTCAACTTCAAGCATCCGTCTCACTTTGGTTCCTTTTTCGTCCACGCCGTTGATTTCTACGTTGCCAATGTCCACACTATATCCACGGTAGCGAAGTTCGTTATAGATGGCATTCTCCATCAGATGGGTTTTCTCTTGTTGGCGAAAGCCGAGAAGTGCATTGCGAATGCCTAAGTCAGAAAAATAATATTTCAATGGCGTTCCGATATACTTACGACCTTTTACGTCATAGCGATTGCATGGCTCAAGCAAGAACGCATCTGCAAGATATTCGATGTATTTCTTGATGGTTGCAGAGCTTATAGAGACATTCTTTACAGATTGGAAAGTCGTTGCGGATTGGTAAGTCCGCCAATTCCCGATGCGAGAATCTTGAATAAATCGTTGAGTTCTGCATCGTTCTTTATCTTGTTTCTGTTGATGACATCTATCATGTAAGTCTCAGTCAAGAGGCTGTTCAGAAGTCTCACTTTTTCTTCTTCTGTCTTTTGTAGAACAACAGGCGGAAGACCACCATAAAGCAAATATTCGTTCCATCCATCCTGCTTGTCGCCATCATATACGGTCATAAATTCAGCAAAGCTGAGTGGTGAAACGTGTATTTGGTATCCTCGTCCACGAAATTCGGTTATTATATCCTTGGATAGGAAACGTGCATTGCTTCCCGTCACATAAACATCAGCATTGGGAATATGCAATAATCCATTTAGTACATCTTCAAACTCGTCAAGCATCTGTACCTCATCAAGCAGAATGTAATAAGGTTGGTCGTCAGCAATCTTCTCTTTTACATACTCCTCAAATCCGCAACCGCCCTCATAAGATGACACAGAGGTCAAAAAGGTAGCGA
>CAMBBY010000139.1 GCA_945863825.1 uncultured Prevotella sp.
GATTCTGATACTGCAATGGTTGATACAGCTGCTGCTGATACAGCTGCTGCTGATTCTGCTAAGCAATCTAGGATTACTTTACGAACGAAAAATGAGAGAAACAACCGCTGGACTTCGGTCTGGCGGCTTTTTTTGTTTTATAGGCTCTGGTGCTTTTCCTGTCTGGTTGTCTGATTGGTTTATTCTTTCAGTCCCGATGCTTTATAGAATCAGTTTTTTCATACTGCCCATATTAGAAAAAGCGCCTTGGGAATTTGCTGATTTCAGAATAATTGTTTAACTTTGCCGAACTTTTGCTCAGAAGGCTAAAAAACAAGTTTTGTGTTACTTTCTTCTGATGCTGGAGGGATGGGGATTTTCTTCTTGAAAATCAAGATTTGTGTTCCTTTCTCCTGATGCTGGAGGGTTGGAGGACATTCTCCTGAAGCTGGAGATTTAGGGGCTTTCTCTTGAACGCAGAAAGGAGAACCTTTTCGGTTTTGGCCGATTGAAAATTAATAATGTAAATAGGATAATTATGATAGATACAAGTGCCTTTCAAGGCAAGAAAGCTGCTTATTATACTCTGGGTTGTAAACTCAATTTCTCAGAGACTTCCACTTTCGGAAAGATGCTGGAAGATATGGGGGTTGTTACAGCTCAAAAGGGTGAACAAGCAGATATTTGTTTGATAAATACATGTTCTGTAACAGAAGTGGCTGATCACAAATGTCGTCAGGCCATTCATCGCATGGTACGCCAGAATCCTGGAGCCTTTGTGATTGTTACTGGTTGCTATGCCCAGTTGGAATCAGAGAATGTGAGCAAGATAGAAGGTGTTGACCTGGTGCTTGGTGCCAATGAGAAAGCTCATCTGATACAGTATCTGAGTGATGCTTGGGCGCAGAAGTATTCAGAAGCGCTTCATCTGCATCATAGTGTGAAGACCAAGGAAATCAAGACTTTCCAGCCGTCTTGTTCCCGTGGCAACCGCACCCGTTATTTCCTGAAAGTACAGGATGGTTGCAATTATTATTGTACCTATTGTACAATACCTTTTGCCCGTGGCAATTCCCGCAATCCAAGTATAGCTTCTCTTGTAGAACAGTCTGAGCAGGCAGCCCGTGAGGGAGGTAAGGAAATCGTTATTACTGGCGTGAATATCGGAGATTTCGGTCAGACAACTCATGAGCGCTTTTTGGATCTGGTGAAGGCTCTTGACGGAGTTGAGGGCATCAAGCGATACAGAATTTCCAGTCTGGAGCCAGACCTCTGTGATGATGATCTCATCGAATATTGTGCCCAGAGCCGGGCTTTCATGCCTCATTTCCACATACCTCTGCAAAGCGGTAGCGACGAGGTGCTCAAGTTGATGCATCGTCGTTATGATAAGGCTCTGTTTGCTCATAAGGTTCAACTGATCAAGGAGAAGATGCCGGATGCTTTCATCGGGGTTGACGTGATGGTAGGCTGCCGTGGTGAAACGCCTGAGTGTTTTGAGGAATGTTATGAGTTCCTGAAGTCCTTGCCTGTTACCCAACTTCATGTTTTCCCTTATTCTGAACGCCCGGGTACGGCTGCGCTCAAGATTCCTTATGTGGTGAGTGACAAGGAGAAGAAGTTGCGCTCCAAGCGACTCCTGGAGTTGAGCGACCAGAAGACGCAAGAGTTTTATGCCCAGTATATTGGTACGGAAGCAGAGGTGCTGTTTGAGAAGGCGCCTCGCGGTAAGGCCATGCATGGTTTTACCAAGAACTATGTGAGAGTAGAACTTTCTCCTGCGCTTGCCAAGGAAGAGTATGACAATCAGTTGCTCCGTGTTCGCCTGGGCGATTTCAATCACGACAAAACGGCTTTGAAGGCAGAATTGCTCTAAGAGTTCGTGATGATGATAACGCTCGAATCATATCGTTCGAATATAGTCTCGTAAGGTTCGGGCGATGTGTTTATTCTATGGTGATGTATTATGATGTATTATAATGATTTTGGAACTTGGATCCGGAAACAGTTTCCTGATTTCCGGGTTCAGAAGATTTCTATAGATGCCGGATTTTCCTGTCCCAACCGGGATGGGAAAATTTCCAGCGGCGGCTGTACTTATTGTGACAACCGCACGTTCAATCCCAGCTATTGCGACCGCAAGAAGTCTATCTCCGAACAGTTGGAAGAGGGGAAGGCATTCTTTGCCCGTAAGTATCCGGACATGAAGTATCTTGCTTATTTCCAGGCTTATACCAATACTTATGCTAAGGTAGAACAGCTCCGGGAGATGTATGAGGAAGCCCTTCGCGTGGAAGATGTGTTGGGTATCGTGATCGGTACTCGCCCGGACTGTATGAGCGATGAATTGCTGGATTATCTGGAGGAACTCAACAAGCGCACGTTCTTATTGGTGGAGTATGGAATAGAAAGTGCGAATGATGATACTTTGCGTCGCATCAATCGCGGCCATGATTTTGCCTGCAGCCGTGATGCGGTAGAGCGTACGCATGCTCGCGGCATCCTGACTGGCGGTCATATTATCATCGGGCTGCCAGGAGAAGATGCGGAGGAGAGTCTCCGTCAGGCTCCTATCATTTCTTCGCTTCCTCTTGATATTCTGAAGATTCATCAGATGCAGATTATCAAGGGAACCCGTTTGGCGCAGGAATATGCTGAACATCCTTTTCATATCTATTCGGTAGAGGAGTATATTGACGTCATCGTCAGGTTTATTCGGTTGCTGCGCCCGGATCTGGTGCTCGAAAGGTTTGTAAGTCAATCGCCTAAGGAATTGCTCGTGGCTCCGAAATGGGGATTGAAGAATTATGAGTTTACTAATTTGCTGAACAATAGGCTTAAGAGCCATTAAAGCATTTTTTTATCATTATAAATTCTTAATTATGCCTCAAATCGGGGCATAATTGAATTATTCTTTGTATTTTTGCAGTCAATATGCAAAAGTAGCAATACAAGATGGCAAAAGTAGCAATTGTAATACTAAATTGGAATGGTCAGAAGATGCTGGCCAAGTTTCTTCCTAATGTGATAGAGTATTCCCGACAGGATGCTGAAATCTGGGTGGCGGATAACAGTTCGTCAGATGGTTCCATGCACCTTCTGGAAACTCAATTTCCTCTGGTCAAGACTATCGTACTGGAGCAGAATTTTGGCTTTGCCGAAGGGTATAATCGGGCGTTGCGCCAGATAGAGGCCGACTACTATGTGCTGTTGAATAGTGATGTGGAGGTGAGTCATCATTGGCTTACTCCGCTTATAGAGTTTATGGATTCCCATCCTCAGGTGGCAGCCTGTCAGCCGAAATTGCTGGCAGAATACGACAAGGACAGTTTTGAGTATGCCGGTGCCTGTGGAGGTTTTCTGGATAAATATGGTTATCCGTTCTGTCGTGGCAGGATTTTCGGTACGGTAGAACGTGATAATGGCCAGTATGATTACCAGCAGGAGATATTGTGGGCTACGGGTGCGTGCATGATGATCCGTTCTGCGGATTATTGGAAGGCAGGTGGACTTGACGGCCGCTTTTTCGCTCATAATGAAGAGATAGACCTTTGCTGGCGTTTGCGCCTGATGGGGCGGAAAATCTATTGCATTCCTGAGAGTGAAGTGTATCATGTGGGTGGAGGAACTTTACCTAAAAGCAATCCGATGAAGACTTTCCTGAATTTCAGAAATAATCTAACGATGCTTTATAAGAATCTGTCGGACAAGGAGTTATCGCATGTGATGAGAGCGAGATGGTTCCTCGATTATCTGGCTGCTTTTGAGATGTTGCTGCTTCAGCGGAATTGGGGTGATTTCAAGGCTGTGTTCAAAGCTCGCAAGGCATTCAAGGAATGGCGTTCCTCTTTTGATGAGGAGAGAAAGCGTATTCAGACACAAAGAGTGGAGGAGGAGATTCCGCAGATTTTCCAGACTTCCATATTGTGGCAATATTACGCCAAGGGAGTGAAGAATTTCAAGGATTTGAAAACGGCTTGAATGAAGTCTGATGATTCTTCTTGAATGAAGCTTGATAATCCTTTTTGAATGAAGCGTGATGATTCTTTTTGAATGAAGTCTGATGATTCTTCTTGAATGAAGCGTGATGATTCTTCTTGAATGAAATCTGATGGAAGCTTTCAATAAAAGCCAGATGGCTTCCTTTGAAAACGAGTAGGCTTTAAAAAATAGAAATAACTTAGAAACTGACTATAAAATGAGACGTATTTATTTATCATTTTTTGCTTTCTTCCTGGCATTAGGAATGGAAGCGCAAACGATGGTGAAGGTGCAGGTGACTAATCCTTCCAAAGTAGAGAGAAACGACGAACCGGTTGTCTTGGATTTGAGCAAGTATGGCGAGGTTTCCAAGGCCGTCGTTACGGTAGATGGCAAGGAAATTCCATCCCAGTTGGATGATCTGAATCGTGACTGCGTGAATGATGAACTTTGTTTTCTGGCCGATCTTGGCAAGAGGGAATCGAAGACTTATCAGATTCAGTTGTTATCCGAGGGTGAGCAGTCTGCCTATCCTGCCCGTACATTTGCAGAACTGGTTGTGCCAAGCAAGAACAAGAAGTTGGCCAAGAACAAGCAGGATATTTACCTGCGCAGTATTGCCTTCGACAAGAAGACCAAGGATGTCTATCATTTTGTGCATTCTCATGGCGTCTGTTTCGAGAGCGACCTCGTGGCGATGCGTGTTTATTTCGACAACCGGCAGACCATCGACCTTTATGGCAAAATCAATAAGGGACTGGTGGTAGAGGATACTCAGTTTTATCCTTCCGAAGAACAGTTGGCAGCAGGTTCCGGCGACGACTGTCTGTGGGTAGGCAATACCTATGGTTTGGGTGCCCTGCGCGGTTGGGACGGCACGAAATCCCTGTTGCTTACAGATGTGAAATATCAGGAGCAGCGTGTTATTTCCGAAGGACCTTTGCGTGCCGTGGTAGAAGTGGTGGACAACGGTTGGGTTCCGGATCCAGGATTAAAGACAGTAATTGCCACTATCCGCTATACGATTTATGCGGGGCATAGGGATTTTGATGTGGAGGTATTCTTCAATAAGAATGCGGATGATTACGTATTTTCTACAGGACTTATCAACGTGAAGGGTTCTACAGAAATGTCTGATGGCAAGGGATTGAGAGGCTGTTATGGTAGCGACTGGCCTACGGGCAAGGATGATGGCAAACATAAGTTGGAGACAGTTGGCTTAGGTATTTATGTGCCTCAATCTCATTTCGTGAGCCAGGAGGAGGCCAACAAGGATGTATATACGATGTTGGTTC
>CAMBBY010000140.1 GCA_945863825.1 uncultured Prevotella sp.
GAGATTCGCCTTAGTCTCGTGGGCTCGGAGATGTGTATAAGAGACAGCTACAGTCAGGATAAAGGCTTCGTGCGCTCTATCCACAACCTCGAAAGCTCTTATTTCAGAACCAAGTTTGAACCTTCATTAGATAAGTTTGAAGGGGCTACCTCTGGTATTGGAGTCATCAGCGATACGGATGCACAACCGCTCATCATGAACTCTCATCTTGGCCGATTTGCCATCTGCACAGTGGCAAAGATTGCCAACAAGGATGAACTTACCCAACATTTGCTGGAGAAGAACATGCACTTTGCTGAGATGTCTTCCGGCAGTACCAATCCTACCGAACTTGTAGCTTTGCTCATCATTCAGGGCAAGACTTTCAAAGAGGGAATCGAGAATGTGTATCATCACATCAAGGGCTCTTGTACCATGATGATTCTCACCGAGGATGGTATCATCTGTGCCCGTGACAGTTGGGGACGCACGCCGCTCATTATCGGCAAGAAGGATGGTGCCTATGCTGCTTCCAGCGAATCTACTTCTTTCCCTAATCTCGACTATGAGACTGAGTATGAGGTGGGTCCGGGAGAGATTGTGAAGATAACTGCTGATGGTCTTGAACAGCTGAGACCAGCCAATAAGAAGATGCAGATCTGTTCTTTCCTGTGGGTTTATTATGGTTTCCCAACTTCTACCTACGAGGGACGTAATGTGGAGGATGTGCGCTTTACCAATGGTTGCAACCTCGCCAAGACCGACGATGTGGAGGTGGATTGCTGCAGCGGTATTCCTGATTCGGGTACGGGTATGGCTATGGGTTATGCTGCGGGTAAGGGTGTGCCTTACCAGCGTTGTATTGCCAAATATACGCCTACTTGGCCTCGTTCGTTTACTCCAAGCAACCAGAGTATGCGCTCCTTGGTAGCTAAGATGAAACTGATACCTAACAAGGCGATGCTCAAAGGCAAGCGAGTTCTTTTCTGCGATGACAGTATCGTAAGAGGTACCCAGTTGCGTGATAATGTGAAGGTTCTTTTCGATCAGGCTGGTTTGAAGGAATGTCACATGAGAATCGCCTGTCCTCCATTGGTTTACGGTTGTCCGTTTATCAACTTCACTTCTTCCAAGAGCGACATGGAATTGATTACTCGTCGTATCATCGAGAAGTTTGAAGGCGATGCCAATAAGAATCTCGATAAATATGCTATTACGGGTTCTCCTGAATATCAGAGAATGGTGGACGAGATTGCGCGTCAACTCGGTTTGACCACTTTGAAGTTCAATACCATCGAACAGTTGATTGAGGCGATCGGCTTACCGAAATGCCAGGTCTGCACTCATTGCTTTGATGGCAGTAGCGAATATACGCTGCATGAATTTGCAGATGAGGAATAAAAAAATGAGGGTGTGTCATGGTCTTATGATACACCCTCATTTTTTTGATAGGGCGTTTATTTCTGTTTCCGTAGAATAATCAGAGTTACACCGGCAAGAATAGCAACAATACCGAGCGCAAGCTGCAGGGTAAAGGATTCCCCAAAAATGCAGACGCCAATCACGACTGCGGTAACAGGTTCCAAGGCTCCCATGATGGCAGCAGGGGTACTGCCGATGAGATTGATGGAAATCGTCATGAAGAAGAGCGAGAGTACCGTTGGCAAAAGAGCGAGTTGGGCTGCACAGAGCCACTGCTTCGGTGTTTCCAGCATTTGGAAATTCTCACCCGAAATCCACGTGAAAAGGGCAACGGTTATCAGACCGAATACCAATATCCAGAAGGTGAATTTGACATTCGACATGGTGTTGTTCTTCCACTGGTTGATGGAGATGATATAAACGGCATAGAGCAGGGAGGAGGCCATCACAAGGGCAAAACCCGCTGTGCTCAACTTGGCGTTTCCATCTCCCTGATAAAGGAGTCCGACGCCTGAAACGGCGAGAAGAATGGCGATGGTACTGGTCCAGGTGACCTTCTCATGGAAGAAGGCGGTCATCAGGATTGCAGTCATGATCGGATAGACAAAAAGCAGGGTACTTGCGATTCCTGCTGCCATATAATGGAAACTGACATAGAGCGTGGTGGAAGAGAGGGCGAAGAAACTGCCTAAGCATGCCAGACGGATGGCATGACCCCACTTGATGGCGAAACTTTCACGGCGTACCAGTAAGACGATGGCAAACATGACTACTGCTAAAAGGTAGCGATAGGTCAGGACGGAACCGGAAGAGAATCCGTCATGGTAGAGCTCTAAGGTACCCAATGGGTTGGTACCATAACAAACGGCGGCAATGATGCCCGCCAGAAAACCTTTAACTTGATTACTGTTCACTTTTTTGTTTTTTATATTGTTGGTTCATTTTGGGCTGCAAAGGTACTCATTATTTTGATAAAAAACGCTTTTATTCCAGCATTTTTCCTTTTTTTGTATTTTTCTCTTTGTGCTTCGGGTGAAAAGTTGTACTTTTGCCCCCAAATATCGGTTTTTTCATTGAAACCGATGATGGTTTAAAGATAAAAAGTTGTATTATGGAACCCATTCGTAAAATCGAAAAGGTGAGCCTGAGAAATCTCCACATGGAGGATTATGACCAGCTCGCTAAATCTTTCAAGCGTATCTACGCTGATTCTGACGTGTTCTGGACACGCCAGCAAATCAAGAAACTCATTACTATATTTCCTGAAGGTCAGGTTGTCATCATCGTGGATGATAAGATTGTAGGATGTGCCCTGTCTATCATCGTCAATTATAATATGGTGAAGGGTGATCATACTTATGCGCAGGTGACTGGTAACGAGACTTTCAATACACATGATCCTAATGGTAATATTCTCTATGGTATTGAGGTGTTTATCCACCCTGATTACCGTGGCTTGCGATTGGCACGCCGTATGTACGAGTATCGCAAGGAATTGTGCGAAAAGTTGAATCTGAAGGCAATCATGTTTGGTGGTCGTATTCCTAACTATCATAAGTATGCGGATCAGATGCGTCCGAAGGAGTATATCGAGAAGGTGCGCTCCCGTGAAATCTACGACCCGGTACTCACGTTCCAGTTGAGCAATGATTTCCACGTCCGTCGTGTCATCCGCAATTATCTGCCAAGTGATGAGGAGAGTGAACACTGCGCCACACTGTTGCAGTGGGATAATATCTATTACCAGCCACCAACGGATAGTTTTGTAGATAAGAAACCTACGGTGCGTATCGGATTGGTTCAGTGGCAGATGCGTCCTTATGCTTCTGTGGATGATCTCTTTGAACAGGTGGAGTTCTTCGTGGATTCCGTGTCTGACTATAAGAGTGATTTTATCCTTTTCCCAGAATACTTTAATGCTCCGCTGATGGCGAAGTTTAATGACATGGGTGAAGCGCAGAGTATTCGTGAAATGGCTCAATATACGGAACAGATCCGTGACCGTTTCCGTGAGTTGGCTATCAGCTATAACATCAATATCATCACGGGTTCTATGCCACTGGTAAAGGAAGACGGGGCACTTTATAATGTGGGTTTCCTCTGTCGCAGAGATGGTAGCGTGGATATGTATGAGAAGATTCACGTGACTCCAGATGAACAGAAATGCTGGGGATTGACAGGCGGTAGCAATATCCAGACTTTTGATACCGACTGTGGCAAGATAGGTATTGTCATCTGCTATGATGTGGAGTTCCCTGAACTCTCCCGTCTGATGGCACAGGATGGTATGCAGATTCTCTTTGTACCATTTATGACCGATACGCAGAATGCCTACTCTCGTGTGAGAGTCTGTGCACAGGCGCGTGCTATCGAGAATGAGTGTTATGTGGCGATTGCAGGTAGTGTAGGCAACTTGCCTCGTGTGCATAATATGGATATCCAGTATGCACAGAGTGCCGTATTTACACCATGTGATTTTGCCTTCCCTAATGATGGTAAGCGCTCGGAGGCGACACCGAATACGGAAATGATCCTGATTTCGGATGTAGATTTGAATCTTCTCAATGAGTTGCATACGTATGGTGCTGTTCGCAATATGCGCGACAGACGCAAGGATCTTTATGAATTGAAAAAGAAATAATGTACAAGATAGAGATATCGGAGCGGACGCTCCATTTCAAGGTGCCGGCAGGAACATCAAGAGGCGTTTATACCACCCGGCATAGTTTCTTCCTCACGCTATCCTCGGATGAAGTTCCGGGCGTGAAAGGTGTGGGCGAATGTGCTACGCTCCCGGATTTGAGCTGTGATGCGAAACCGGAATATGAGGCGACACTGCGACAGGTCTGTCAACTGGTGGAACAGATGGGACGTATTCCGTATGATATGATTCGTGCCTATCCGAGCATTACTTTTGGATTGGAATCGGCATTTGCAGACTTCTTCCATCAGGTAAAGGTGGCTGCAACTGCTGATCCTTCTTCTGTTGCCTTGCAGACATTTGCAGTTCCGGCTTGGGCAAATGGCTTGGGAAAATTGTATGATACGCCTTTTGCACGCGGGGAAGCGGGGATTACCATCAACGGACTCGTGTGGATGGGCTCTTACGATGAAATGTTAGGAAGACTGGAGGAGAAACTGAAAGAGGGTTTCCATTGCGTGAAACTGAAGATTGGTGCCATCGACTTCATGAAAGAACTGGATCTGGTCAAGTGTATCAGAGAGCGCTATGCCAAGGAGGAGGTGCAACTGCGTGTGGATGCCAATGGTGGTTTCTCTCCGGCGGATGCGATGAGTCGCCTGGAAACATTGGCAAGATACGATATTCATTCCATCGAACAGCCTATCAAACAGCATCAGTGGCCTAAGATGGCTGAACTCTGCCGGGAGACTCCGTTGCCGATTGCGCTTGATGAGGAATTGATCGGTGTCAATGTCCGTTCGATGAAGCAGGCACTGTTGGATACCATCCGGCCGCAATATATTGTTTTGAAACCTTCACTCCATGGAGGTATGTATGGATGTGAGGAATGGATTTCCCTTGCCCGGGAAAGAGGAATTGGGAGTTGGATCACATCCGCTTTGGAAAGCAATGTAGGACTGAATGCGATTGCCCATTTCTGTGCTGAGGTCTATGGAGAGGAAGCGTATGGTGCTGAGGCTCCTGTGGCACAAGGACTTGGAACAGGGAAGTTGTTTGAGGATAATTTGCCGAGCCAATTAGAGATTCGGGGAGAAAAATTGTTTTTTCTTCCCTAAGTCTCCTGTTTTTCTTTTTGAAGACAATAAAAGGTTCAAGTTTCGCAAGTTCAGAAGTTAATGAAGTTAAAGGAGTTATCGCTCCCTAC
>CAMBBY010000141.1 GCA_945863825.1 uncultured Prevotella sp.
CACGGCTACGCTTGCTGAAGTTCTCGATGAGGATGGTGAATTCCTTGCCCTCATCTTTCTTGTTCTGCTCTGCGCTCACCTCTGTCTGGAGCTTGATCAGTTCGTTGAGGCGGGCTATCTTGGTTTCTTCCGAAACATTGTCAGGCAGGTGCTTGGCGGCGTAGGTGCCCGGGCGCTCTGAATACTTGAACATGAAGGCGCTGTCGAAACCAACTTCTTTCACCAGCGAGAGGGTCTGCTGATGGTCTTCCTCTGTTTCGTCGTGATAACCCACGAAGATGTCGGTAGTGATGCCGCAGCCTGGGATGATGCGCTTGATGTCAGCGATGCGCTGCAGATATTCCTCGCGGGTGTATTTGCGGTTCATCAGCTTCAGTATCTTGTTGCTTCCGCTCTGTGCAGGGAAGTGGATATGCTTGCAGAGGTTTGGCTCTTCGGCGATGGCATGGAGGATGTCTTCGGTCATATCCTCTGGGTTAGAGGTGGTGAAGCGCACGCGCATATCTGGTACAGCCTGGGCTACCATGTGGAGGAGTTCCGCAAAGGAAAGACTGCCTTCCTCACGCTTTCCTGATGGCGAGAGACCGTAACTGTTCACGTTCTGACCAAGCAGGGTAACCTCCTTGAAACCACGCTGCTGCAAATCGCGAACCTCTCGAAGGATGCTATCAGCATCACGGCTGCGCTCACGTCCGCGAGTATAAGGTACGATGCAGTAGTGGCAGAAATTGTTGCAGCCACGCATGATGCTTACGAAACCGCTCACTCTGTTGCCACCGATGCGCTGAGGCACGATGTCACGGTAAGTCTCGGTCTTGGAAAGTTCGATGTTGATGGCATTGGTGCCCATTTCGCATTGTGCGATCATATCTGGCAGGTTGAGATAGCTGTCAGGACCGCAAACCAGGTTGGCATAGTGGTTCTGGATGAGGTCATCCTTCACTCGCTCAGCCATACAGCCCAACACACCGAGGATTACCTTTCTGCCCTTTTTCTGCTCAGCATGGAGGGTGTCGAGGCGATGATAAATCTTGTTTTCCGCATTCTCTCGGATACTGCATGTGTTAAGAAAAATAGCATCAGCCTCTTCTTCTTTTTCACAGATTTCATAACCAGCCATCTGCATCACAGAGGCTACAACTTCGCTGTCAGCCACGTTCATCTGGCAGCCGTAAGTTTCAATAAATAGTTTCTTCATTGTTCTAGATGAATTCTACTTTATTATATAATGTTATTGGATAATATACTTGATAATCACCATCTTTCTTGATGGTCATATCTTTTGTACTATTGTGAATTTTTATCTTATTCCAACATTCTCTGTCATTCCCTTGGAAAGATACATCAGCAGGAAGTAGATGACGACGGCAGAAACAAATCCTGCCAGGGCATCGATGAGATAATGTGCCTGGATGTAAACGGTAGCCATGCAGAGGAACGCATAGAATGGCAGGAGGATATATACCAACTTGCGATTTCCTGTATGCCATGCCATCAGCATGCAGATGGTACTGATTCCGACGTGCGAACTAGGAAAAGCTGCCGTTGGGCGTTCGCCTGCTGCCTTGGCATCTTCTACCAGATGATAGAATATTCCGTCGGTGTAGCCTGGAGACGGCAGACAGTTGGTATGGGTGTTGAAATAATCGCCCATGGCTGGGAATATTCCCTTGGTGATTTCGCGTACGCCTACAGCATCAAAATAGAAGGTAGGACCGGCTACCGGCACGTAGATGAATATCACATAATAGATGAAGAATGAGGCGAGCATCACGAAGGAAATGCGCTCAAACTCCCTGTATCTGCAGAAGAAATAGAAGAATACGACGGCTGCTATCATCGGATAATACATGAAATAGCCCATATCCATCAGTTCGCTTACCACAGCCCAAGGAAGGGCTTTGGAGAAAAGGAGTGAAGGCTGGCAACCGAAAAGCTGCTGTTCCCATCCTGCGAACACGTGGTCGAGGTTGGGAAACATGCGGTTGATCTCGTAAGTATCTGGATACCACCATGCCAGCAGCGCCATCTGAGCCGTTACTCTCACCAGTTTGGTAGCCCTGCAAGGCACCATGCGATATACACCCCATAGCGCTCCCGTCATCACAAGCACTCTAATGCGACCCCAGATCATGGATTCGGGATTCACGAGTTTGGTGTAAGTGAAGAGCATGGTTGCTACCGTCAGAATCATATAGGCGAGCATCACCCATTCCAGCGCCAACAGCCCTTTTTTCGGGTTCTTCTCTATCTTAAAATAATCTTTTATCACGTTTTTTCTTTGAACTTTATGAATATCTATTTCTTTATCTTGTCGGGTTTCCTGCCAAATCCTTTAGGCCTTCCTGTCAAATAATCCTTCTTTTTCGGATCCTTGATCAGAAATCAGAGCCAATGGTTTTCCTTGTACCATTTGATGGCGAGTTTCACTCCTCGTTCCAGAGGATAATGTGGATGATAGCCCAACTCGTCCATGGCTGGCTCAATGTCACATCGCCAGTTGCGCTGTTTCAGGATGTTGTACTTATCATTGTTGAGCGCCGACATCTTTCCGGTTATTCTGCCGATGTATTCGCCGAAGAATGTTACGATGCGCAAAAACCAGATTGGGGCTTTGATACGTAGCATCCATGGATTATCAAGTTCCTTTCTGATCAGGTCGCTGAATGCAGTAGATTGATAAATACCTCCATCACTGAGGAAGTATTTTCTGCCATTCATACCATGATCGAGAGCGAGGAAGACGGCCTGCACCACGTCCTGTACATATACGAAGGTGATGTCCTGGCGCTTGTATCCCACGGCAAAGTCCACATGCTGCTTGATGCTTTTTGCCATCAGGAAATAGTCTTTCTCTCTTGGACCATATACGCCGGTAGGTCGCAGGATGATATAAGGGAACTGGATGCCGAGGCTATCCAGATATTTCTCTGCTTCCCATTTGCTCTTGCCGTAAGCCGTGTTAGGGTGGGGCGTATCATGTTCCGTGATTTCCTGATAAGGCTGTTCTTCTCTGATGGCACCGAAGATGCTGAGCGAGCTGACGAATACAAACCGCTTGATAGGCATCTTGAGGGCGATAAGCGCACCTACGAGATTTTTGGTACCCTCGGTGTTCACCCGATAGAAATCTTCTGCATGCAGACACTTGGTAGCGCCTGCCGCATGAACCACATAGTCGAACTCCTGTCCGTCTAACTGGCTGATAAGTTCTTCCTTAGAAGAAAGATTGAGGTTGATGAAATGGATGCGCTCTTCTTGCAGGTATTTTCTGGAACTTGAAGGGCGTACTGCTGCCCATGTTTCCATGCCTTGTCGGAGAGCTTCCTCCACAATGTAGCTCCCGATAAAACCCGAAGCACCTGTTACTAAAATCTTCATTCAATAAATATATAAAAATTGCAATTTAGGGTGCAAAGATACGGTTATTTGCAGAGATAACAAAGGAAAAAAGCTTTTTTTATTCATTTTGATTGTATATTTGCGCTTTTCGGGGGAGATTGTCTGAAAACCCATAGCAGCCAAAATGTTCATTATACATACGCTTTTAGGTTTGTTTATTTCATTTACTTTGGCTGCAAATTTATACAAAAGATACGAAAGTGGATTGGTTCAAAACGGTTCAATTTCTCTTTGGGGCGGAAAAAGTGTGTTTTTTTAGTTGGAAGCAAGACTCATGCTTGGGTGTGTCTTCGGTATGTGGTTCATGAATTTCCGTCGAAAACGTGCGGAATCTATGCCAAAAATGATAGATTCCGCACGTTTCTGACGGAAAATGCTGTGAAAATTACGAAATTTATAGGTGTTTATTCATGAAACAGGTCGTCAAGAGCCACTTTTCCTTGTATGCTGGAGGTGTATTTCCCAGGCTTGATGCCACCTGATGAAATGAGCGTCAATCGCAAGGTTTTCTTGGTCTTTGTGACATCGCGGAAAAGATTGCAGCGTTCTCGCATCCATTCTACATAGTCTTTCTTCAACTCATATTGCCCAACGCTGTATTTAATCTCGCATAAATCAATAGATTTGTCATTTCTGTCAATAATCAAGTCGATTTGTGCTCCTTGCTTTTCATCTTTGTATGTCCATGAACAAATGTCACACGCTATACCGCTTATTCCTAATGCCAACTTTATTTGGTCTGTATGCAAGATGCAAACTTGCTCAAAAGCGTATCCTGCCCATGAATTGCGCTTGCCGTCAGGCATATTACTCCAAGCGTGCCTGTCCATAGCATGATAGTTTTTGACAAATCGTAAGTAGAATAAAGTGTACATATCGGATAACTGATATAACATTCCTTTTTCTCTTTTGCCAAATGCTTGGTAATTTCTCAGGAAGTCACATTTTATCAAATTGTCCAACACCTCTGTCAGCTTGCCATTGTTATGAGTCTTCAAAATTTGAACAAGTTCGTCACGAGTCAGTCCTTTTAATTTGGAAGCAAGAGTTTCTACCACTTTCTTGTATAAGGCGGCATCCTTAAACAAGGATTTGAACAAGAAGTCATATTCTGAAGCCAAAATTGGATCTCGTCCAAAAAATAATTCATCGATATTTTGTACCAAACTAAGTTCTGGCTTTAATAATGCTAAGTAGAAAGGAGTGCCTCCTAATATCATATAAGCGTCAAGTATCTCTTGGCGTTCCCATTCCATGCCTAAGGATCGTAAATATTTCTCAGTCTCTTCTAAGCAAAATGGAGCCAAATGAATTGGGCGTGTCACACGATTGTGCAATCCCCCCTTGTCTCCTAAAAGCTTATTTGTCATCCAAGTTGTTGCACTTCCGCATACGATTAATTTCAATCCAGGGCGTGACGATGCCCAACTGTTCCAAAACAGTTCCAGGGCTCGTATAAAATTAGACTTAGGTGTGTCCAACCATGGTAACTCATCAATGAAGATGATGGTCTTGGCGTGTTTATCTTTGGCTTCCAAGAATTCTTCTAACTGATAGAATGCCTCAAACCAGTCCTTGGGTTTCGACCTTTTCATTTCGCTATACTTGCGTAGTTGTTCTTGCCAAGCCTTCAATTGATCAGACTTGGATACTTGGTAAATTCCTGTGGTATAAAAGTCGAAGGTGTCATTGAAGAATTGCTTCACCAAGAAAGTTTTGCCAATACGTCTCCTACCATAGACTGCTATAAATTCAGCCTTTGGTGATTCCATGCAAGCTTGCAAAATGTCTGTCTCTTATACACATCTCCGAGCCCACGAGACTAAGGCGAATCT
>CAMBBY010000142.1 GCA_945863825.1 uncultured Prevotella sp.
CTCTTCAGACTAATGAAGATCTATGCCTAATCCACACACTTTTACTGGTGACCCAAATAAATGCTATCGTTTTGCTTATAATCTTCATTTGTCGTTATCGATTTTTTTTATGGTTTCTCGTCTTCTGCTTAGACTTCTTGTCTTTCTTCCTGTCGGAAGTACCAGCAGATTTGTCCTTGCGTACAGGAGCAGAGTCACCTGCAAGCGTGAAGTCGAGCTGTTTTTTCTCCAGATTGGCCTGTGCCACCTTGATACGGATAGCATCACCCAAAGAATACTTGTTGTGATGGCGTCGTCCGATAAGGCAGAAATTCTTTTCATCGAAATCATAGTAGTCGTCAGCGATGTCTCTCATCGGAATCATACCCTCGCAATGGTTCTCGTCGATAGTTGCATAGATACCATAGCTGGTAATACCGCTGATGTGGGCATCGAATTCTTCACCAAGCTTGTCGCCCATGAATTCTACCATCTTGTATTTGATACTGTCACGCTCCGCATTCTGTGCTATCTGCTCCATTTCAGAACAATGTTCGCAAAGTTCCTCATAATGCTTCTCATTGGCGCTTCTGCCACCTTCTGCATATTTGGTAAGCAAACGATGAACCATAGTGTCCGGATAACGGCGGATAGGAGATGTAAAGTGGGTGTAATACTCGAAGGCAAGTCCGAAGTGTCCGATGTTGTGAACAGAGTACTTCGCTTTCATCATGGCACGGAGTGCTACCATCTGGATGAGGTTGTTTTCTGGTTTACCTTCACAGTCAGCCATCAGTTTGTTGAGGCTTCTTGCAGTAGCACCATTGGTACCTTCTGTTTTCATCTTATAGCCGAACTTTACTACGAATTCGCGCAGGGTTTCCAACTTCTGTGGGTCTGGATTATCATGGATACGATAAGGCAAAGTTTTAGGCTTCTTACCTTTCTTTGCCTTGCCGATGCTCTCAGCCACCGTGCGGTTGGCAAGGAGCATAAACTCCTCTACAAGTTTATTGGCATCCTTTGAACGCTTATAGTAGCAGCTTACAGGCTTTCCCTTCTCATCTATGTCGAAGTGCAATTCCTCGCGGTCAAACTTTACTGCACCATTCTTGAAACGGGCAGCACGGAGTTTCTTGGCCAATCGGTCAAGTGTGATAAGCTGGAGTGCATTTTCTCCTTGATAAGGATGCTCCTTGGTTTCTGCAGGAGCAGGTTCGCCAGTACCATCCACTACACCATTGGCTTCGAGAAGTTCCTGTACTTCTTCATATTTATAGCGGCGGTCGCTCTTGATGACCGTATGCACGATGCGGTAGTTCTTCACTTCTGCATTATTGTCGAGTTCGAAGATAACGCTATAAGCCAGTTTTTCCTCGTCAGGGCGAAGTGAACAGATGAAGTTGCAGAGACGTTCTGGCAACATCGGGATGGTACGATCTACGAGATATACAGAGGTAGCTCGTTTTACGGCTTCCTTGTCGATGATACTTCCTTCTGTCACATAGTGAGAAACGTCGGCGATGTGAACACCCACCTGCCAGTTGCCATTCTCCAACTTCTGGATACTGAGCGCATCGTCAAAGTCCTTGGCATCCTTCGGGTCGATAGTACAGGTAAATACCTGTCGGAAGTCCTCACGCTCCTTATAGTCTTGTTCTGTGATTTCGCCCGTAATCTTGTTGGCAGCATCTTCTACATTCTTCGGATATTTGTATGGCAGACCATATTGTGCGAGGATGGAATTCATCTCCACATCATTGTCACCCTTTTGTCCGAGAACATCAACCACTTCGCCGATAGGACTCTTGTTTTCCTCATCAGGCCATTCGATGATGCGAACGACAGCCTTGTCATCCGTTTTGCCGCCTTTCAGTTTGCGGCGTGGTATGATGATGTTATGGGCAAAGACATCGCCCGGTGTAACCAGGTAGGCAATATCTTTATCCACCTTCAATCTTCCCACGAAGCTATCTTTAGCACGTTCCAGAATCTTATTGACCTGTGCTTCCTTAATATGATTCTTGCGGCGTGCCAGGAAAGTAAATTCCACTCTGTCGCCGTTGAGAGCACCCATAGAGTTACGTTCGGAAACGAAGATAGGTTTCTCACTTCCCTCAGGGATTACAGAGTTTTTACCATTTGATTTGCGTACAAACTTTCCTTCCATCACCTGTACGCTTTGATTGAGTCGATATGAATTATCACTTACTTTGGCGAGGTAGTCATCCCAAGCCATCTCTTCCATGATGTCGATAGCGAGCATCTTCAGTGGATGAGTGGTAAGATGGAGCCCTCGGAATATCTCTTTGAAGCTGAGCGTTACGCCCGGCTGATTGGCAAAGAATTCCTGCAACATCTCAGTGAGTTGCGCTTTGTTCATTCTTTTACCACCTTTTTTCCCTTTTCCCATAATTATAAGAGTTAATAGTTTTCAAAGGCAAAGAAACAAAAAAAAACGCAAATATCAAATATTCTTGCCATCTTTTTTTCGTTTTTTATTAAATATGTCACAAAAAGGACATTTGTTCCGATTTTTTTTCATAAGTTTGCAGTCGAAAAGAGAAGAGAGATTAATTTGAGACATTACAGAACAGATGCAAACAACGGAATTTGAGCGTTTTTTTAAGGAAAACTATTCGAAGATATATTATTTAGTACTCAGTCTTCTACATGATGAGGAGATTGCGCGGGATATTGTGTCTGATAGTTTTGAATATCTATTTACTCATCATTCTCATTTGCAGGAAAATGAAGCTCGTAATTACTTGTTTGTCAGTGCCCGGCATCGTTGCGCTGATTATTTTCGAAAACAGACTGTTCGGCAGCGTTATTCTGATTATGTAGTTTACACCTCTGAGAAAGCGGAGAATACAATGGAGATTTTAGAACATGAGGAACAGGTGGTGCAAATTTTGGATTTGATGAAATGTTTGACGCCACGAACTCGTGAAATTCTGGAGGCTCATTATTTACAAGGAAAAACGTATAGTGAGGTAGCTATAGAATTGGGTATTAGCGGCAGTGCTGTTAAAAAACATGTGATGCAAGCTTTGAAATTCTTCAGAGAAAAGTTGAACTCCAACAAAAAAAGTTAAAGAATTGTTTTCTGGAGTACCTTTAATTCCAAATAAATCGCTTTATATATAATTAAGGAATAGATAAAATGTCAGATAAAAAACTAAACAATATAGAACATGCAGACCAGAACTTATTGGAACAGATGGTTACCGAGGCTCTGATGAGAGACAAGATGGAAACTCCTGATGTGGATATGGAGTGGAAAAGACTTGCCGCTCGTATGACTACACCTTCTGCCGAAGTAGAAACTACTTCCCGAAATGAACGACTAAAGGTCCGTTTTTTCTCCAATCGAACATTATGGATGACTATTGGTTCTGTTGCAGCGATAGCTTTCATCATATTTTTGATTTCTTTAAACTTAGACAAGGCAACTTCAGGCTCACTTTATGAGGCAAGAAAACAGTATGCGGAAATTGTTGTTTTGGATGAACAGAATCATGAGCAAGTAATCAATGGGAATGAAATAAAATTGGCTCCTTCTGTGAAAGTTGAGCGTCATACAGTAGTAGTACCAGAAGGTAAGGATATGAAACTGATTTTGGCTGATGGTACGCAAGTGTGGCTTAATGCTAATAGTCGTCTGGTCTATCCTACAGCCTTTAAAGGTAAAAATCGAGAAGTAGAATTGCAGGGTGAGGGATATTTTAAGGTGGCTCATGATGCTCACCATCCGTTTATAGTAAAGGCAGGTGATATGCAGACTTGCGTATTGGGTACAGAATTTAACGTGAATGCTTTTGACCAGAACCATCCGCACGTTACTTTGGTGGAAGGAAGCGTCAAGGTGTCTTCTGTCTTGACTAGTAAGGCGGAAGTAGCAAGTAAGGTTATTGTACCTGGCGAGGACGCCGTACTGAATGAACAGGGAAAGATTATTGTTAGCCATGTAGATACGGATGATGTAACATGTTGGAAGGATGGCGTTCAACTCTTTAATGATGCTTCTTTGCGAGAAATTGTGCTCCAATTGGGCAGCTGGTATAATGTGAATGTAGTTTGTCATGACGAATCCTTGCTGAATACACATTTGCGCTATATGTATGATCGCAGGAATGGAATTGAGGAGGCGATAAAAATGCTGAATGATATTTCAAATAATAAGATAAAACTGAAAAATAATACCATTTTGATAGAATAATCTTATAAAACTAAGGATTATTTTAGTTTTTGAGGTGCCCGATATTACTCTTTGACCGCTTTTATAATAAAACAATAAAAACTGAAAAGAGTTATGAACAGGAAATTTTTGATTTTGACAGTGGCAAGCATGCTGATGATGCCAATGATTTCTTCAGCAAGCAGCATGGTACAAGTGCAGCAAACGAAAGTGGCAGAGAATGCCAAGGGTACTGAATTCTTTAAAGGTTCTTTTAAAGAAGCTTTGGCGAAGGCAAAGAAGGAAAACAAAAAGCTGATGGTGGATTGCTATACCCTTTGGTGTGGTCCATGTCGCTTTATGGCAAAGAATGTTTTCCCAGATGAGAAACTCGGTAAGTTCATGAATGAGCATTTCGTATGTATGCAGCTCGACATGGAACATGGAGAGGGTCCTGAGCGTAACAAGACTTTTCAGGTAAAGGCTTATCCTACCTTTATCTTTTTTGATGCTGATGGCAAGGAAATGAGCCGTTTTGAAGGCATGGCGATGCAGGATGATTTCCAAAAGCGTTGTGAGCGTATCTTGAAGGGAGAGGCTCCTATTTCCAAAGAGGATATTCAAAAAGAAAAACAAGAGGAAAAACAGCAACGCGTGGCAGAGAAAGCTATCATCATTGACGAAGGAAAGGGCGTGAATTTCATCAAGGGTTCTGAAGTTCGTTTTGATGATGTTTTGGCGCAGGCTAAGCGCGAGAATAAGCGAGTACTGGTAGATTTTTGGGCTACTTGGTGTCATGCTTGTATGCAGATGAACAAGACCACCTTCCGGGATACACGTGTTGGCAATATGATGAACTATTCATTTGTCAACTATGCCGTGGATGTGGATCATGATGCTGATGGCAAGGAACTGGTGGAGAAATTCAATATCAAGGCATTCCCTACTTATCTCATCTTGAATCCTGATGGCACGGAATACAACCGCATTGTGGGCAGCAACCCTGTAGACGAATTAGCAAAAAATAAAAACAATGCATAATAGGACAAGGAAAAACAAA
>CAMBBY010000143.1 GCA_945863825.1 uncultured Prevotella sp.
ATTCGCCTTAGTCTCGTGGGCTCGGAGATGTGTATAAGAGACAGCTGCTATTATCTGGTTGACCCTTTCTTCTTCATCAATGTTTTCATTTGCAGAATCGCTCGTCTTGATGAGTCCTACGGATATGTAGTAGGATATCATCTGGCGTACTTCTTCTTCGCTAAAGCCTAACATCATGTTAAACCATGGGTGTAGGCTGATGTTGGTGGCAATGTTGAAGCCGCTGGTCAAATCGTTGAGAGTGATTGGACTGACACCCATAAAGAGGATACGCTCGAAGTTTGGCTTGAATATCTTGAATGCACTGCGATAAAAACCGCTACTATGTGTCATATTGTGGTAGGTATCCTTGCCCAACTCATTGAGTACCGTATTGGTAAAGTTGTCGTATTCGTCAATGATAAGGTAGAGATGATAGCCACGTTCCTTGGCTTCCTTGGCAAGAATGTTGATCTTATCTTTGGAAGTGGTGGCTGCTAAAGCCCATTCTACCGTGTCTGGGGTATAATAGTCCTGGTATTTTTGAATAAATTGATTCAAGCAACTGCAACAATATGTATTGAAGTCGTCCTCAAGATTTTCAATTTTGTCCAATACTTGGGAAAAGTCAAATTGCAAAATCTGGAATTTTCCTTTGGATTCTAAAGGATGGCTTTCTATCCAAGTGCCTTTATATTCTGACTCTATATCCTTGTTGGCGCAATCGAAGTAATCGGCTACCATTGACAAAAATAAACTTTTGCCAAAACGACGTGGTCGTATTAAAAAGAGAAAATTTGAAATCTCCTCCAATAATGGCAAGTACTTTGTTTTGTCAACAAAATATTTATGACTTCTCTGTAATGTCTTGAAGTCAGATATTCCTACTGGTAATCTCTTGATTGCTTCCATGATTTCTTCTGTTTTTACAACTCCTCGTTATTTTCTTGAGGAAACCTTTGCAAAGATACGATTTTCTGTTGTAACATCCAAATGTTTTGCTTGGAAATTATTTCCCTTCTATTTCTTCTTCTTCTTTCCCTTCTTCGCTTTTCTTCTTGATCTTACCTTTGATCTGGTCGAAGCCTTCGCCATATACGCCAATCACGGCACTCTGGCTGACAAAGGCGTGAGGGTCTATCTCTTCGATGAGGCGGAAGATGGTTTGCGACTGGCGCTGCTTGGCCAGTACGAAGAGCATCTTTACTTGCTGACCGGAATAGAAACCGGAGGCATCTACTACGGTTACTCCACGGTCGGCATCTGTATTGATGCGCTTGCCTATTTCCTGATACTTCTTGGAAATGATAAAGAACTGTACGCTTCGGCGACGACTGTTGACCACCTGGTCGATGCAGAATGCCTGGACATAGAGTACTACATATCCATAGAGTACTTTCTCCCAGTCGTGGACTACAAAGTAGCTGGAGGAAATGATGAAAATATCACAGATCATGATGACTCTGCCCAGAGAGATGTCGCGATACTTATTGACGATGGCTGCTACGATATCTGTTCCTCCCGTAGAACCGCCCGCAGAGAAACCGAGTCCTATACCACATCCGCAGAATACTGCTCCTAAGAATGCTGCCCAAAGCGGTTGGCTCTGGAGAAGATGCAGATTCTCTGTATGGTGTGAAAAATAGGAGGTGAGAAGGGTTACCACGATTACGGCATAGATGGTTTTCATGCAAAACTTCTTGCCGAGAATGATCCAAGCTGCTACGATAAGACAGGAATTGACTATAAAATAAGGTATCTGTACTGGACATCCTGTGGCCCAATAGATAATAGAGGAGATACCAGGTAAGCCGCTGGCTGTTACGTTGGTAGGAAGGAGGAATACATTCCAGCCGATGGCATAGGAAATCATGCCAATGGCGATGAATACATAGTCTTGAATCTCTCGAAACAAGGGTCGCTTTGTTAAGTTTGCAGTCATGTCTTATTTTATTTTTTTTATTTATTCTTGTTCGTTTTTCTTGTTTATTTAATTGATCTCTTTTATAAGATGATAATTGTGGCTGCAAAAGTACATAAAAAAACTCAGATAAAATAAATTATCTGAGTTTTTCTTGCATAAGAATGCGAATTGATGCCGATTTACCAGAACTTCTTCTGTTCTTCTGACCATTCGAAACCCTGGGTTGCCATTTTAGCTTCCAGATCGGCACGGTTTACATGGAAATGATAGCAAATCTCATCCAATGTATCAAACTCATGGTCGCGAAGCAGGAAGTTGATTGCGCTTACCAGCATCGGCACATCATTCATAGGTAATTTATCCATAAAGCAATCTTTTTTTTGTTAAAATATAGTGTTGATAATCTTATTTCTTTTCTCTCTTGAGTTCTTCTGCCAGGAATCTTGGAGTGAATCCTTTCTTGCTCTTGGCTACTTCCTCTGGGGTTCCTGCACACAGCAACTGACCGCCTCCTCGTCCGCCTTCTGGTCCCATGTCGATGATATAGTCTGCCAACTTGATAACGTCGAGATTGTGTTCGATGATAAGTACTGTGTTGCCTTTATCTACCAACTTCTCCAATACATCCATCAGGATGCGGATGTCTTCGAAGTGGAGTCCGGTTGTCGGTTCGTCCAGGATATAGAGGGTCTTGCCTGTATCACGCTTGGAAAGCTCGGTGGCAAGTTTTACTCGTTGGCTTTCACCGCCGGAGAGGGTAGTGGAACTTTGTCCTAATTTGATATATCCGAGTCCGACACTTTGCAAAGCCTTGACTTTCTGGAGTATCTGCGGTACGTTCTCGAAGAATTCTACAGCCTGATTGATGGTCATATCAAGCACATCTGCGATACTCTTTCCCTTGTATCTTACCTCTAAGGTCTCACGGTTGTATCGCTTGCCGTGGCAAACTTCGCATGGTACATATACATTCGGCAGGAAGTTCATCTCAATGGTCTTATATCCATTTCCCTTACAAGCCTGACAGCGGCCTTCACTAACATTGAAAGAGAAGCGACCTGATTTATAACCGCGTATCTTGGCTTCCGGCAAACCTACAAAGAGTGAACGGATATCGCTGAATACTCCTGTATAAGTAGCAGGGTTGCTGCGAGGAGTACGACCGATAGGACTCTGATCAACATTTACTACTTTGTCGATGTTGTCTATTCCCTCAATACTGTCGTATGGCATCGGCTTCTTGAGCGAACGGTAGAAATGATGAGAGAGTATCGGTTGAAGCGTCTCATTGACGAGTGTTGATTTGCCCGATCCGCTGACACCTGTTACCACAATGAGTTTGCCGAGTGGGAACTCGATATCTACATTCTTCAGGTTATTGCCCTTTGCGCCACGGATGATAATGCTCTTGCCATTACCTTCACGCCGCTTTTCGGGTACTTTGATTTCCATCTCGCCATTCAGATATTGTGCGGTGATGGTCTGGGTCTTCAGCATTTCAGCCGGTGTTCCCTGAAATACAACTTCGCCTCCCTTGCGTCCTGCCTTCGGACCGATATCCACTATCCAGTCTGCTGCAAGCATCATGTCGCGGTCATGTTCTACTACGATGACGGTATTGCCGATGTCGCGAAGTTCTTTCAGACTGTTGATGAGGCGTTCGTTGTCACGCTGATGCAATCCGATGCTCGGCTCGTCGAGGATATAGAGTACATTGACCAACTGGCTACCTATCTGTGTGGCAAGTCGGATGCGCTGGCTTTCACCACCGGAAAGGGATGCAGACTGACGGTTCAGAGAGAGATAATTCAAACCGACATCGAGGAGGAAGGTTACGCGGGAACGTAATTCCTTTACGATTTCATGAGCTACTTTGGCTTTCATCTTCGGCAGATGTTCCTCTACGTGTTCGAGCCAATCGAGCAATTCATCAATATCGAGGGAGGCTACTTCTGAGATATTCTTATCCCAGATGCGATAGGAGAGAGACTCTTGTTTCAGACGCATACCGTGACATTTCGGACAGTCGATGGTGGTGATAAACTGGTCTGCCCATTTCTTGCCGGCAGTAGAGTCGTCATTCTCTATTACTTTTTGAAGATAATCGATTACACCATCGTAGGCGCAGATATAGTCGGAAGAGGTTCCTGCCTTTTCCTTCGGTATCTTCACGTTCTCAAGTGTGCCGTACATTACCTCTTGCATGGTGTCGTCATCAAGGTCCTTGATAGGGGTCTTGATGGTGGCATTATGTTTCTCTAACAATGATTGTAACTGCCAGAATATCATCTGGTTCTTGTATTTTCCTAAAGGCACGATTCCACCTGCGTAGATGCTGAGGTTGTCGTCTGGTATTACCTTCTTGAGGTCTATTTGATTAACCTTTCCTAAACCTTTACAGTGTGGACATGCTCCTTCGGGAGAGTTGAAGGAAAACATGTTTGGAGCAGGATCCCGATAAGCCATTCCGGTAACAGGGTCCATCAGTCTCTTGGAGAAAATCTTGGATTCTCCCTTTTCCTTATCGATGACCATAACCATGCCGTCTCCTTGTTTCATGGCAGTGGTGATACTCTTGCGGATGCGCTCTTCGTCATCATCGCGAACTGCAAGTTTGTCGATGAGAACCTCGATGTTGTGGTTCTTGTATCTGTCCACTTTCATTCCTCTTTCGAGTTCCATGATTTCCCCATCTACCCTCACATGTAGGTATCCCTTGCGTCGCATACTCTCGAAGAGTTCGCGGTAATGACCCTTGCGCTGACGAACGAGTGGGGCAAGGAGGAAGATGCGACGGCCTTTGTAATCGCTGAGAATCATGTCGATGACCTGCTCCTCAGTATATTTTACCATCTCCTCGCCAGTATGATAGCTGTAAGCTGTACCTGCGCGTGCATAGAGCAGACGCAGGTAATCGTAAATCTCGGTGGTTGTGCCCACGGTGGAACGGGGATTCTTGTTGGTAGTCTTCTGTTCGATACTGATGACAGGACTGAGACCTGTAATCTTATCTACATCAGGACGTTCCATGCCGCCCAGAAAATTGCGGGCGTATGCAGAGAAAGTTTCGATATAGCGTCGCTGGCCTTCGGCAAAGATGGTGTCGAAGGCTAAAGATGACTTGCCGGAACCTGAAAGTCCTGTAATTACTGTCAGTGAGTTGCGGGGAATCTCTACGTCCACATTCTTCAGGTTGTGAACTCTGGCTCCCCAGACATTTATTTTTTATTATTCTGAATTAATTGAAGTTAATTCATTCTTGTTGAAATTATATTTTTATAATGAAATGCTTCTAGAAAAAATTTTATA
>CAMBBY010000144.1 GCA_945863825.1 uncultured Prevotella sp.
AGATTCGCCTTAGTCTCGTGGGCTCGGAGATGTGTATAAGAGACAGTCATAGACTTGTGAAAATTATGAATTACTCTTCACCACACAGCAAAAGTATGAGCGACCGCGTGGTAGAGCCTTTCCTCATGATGAACAATAATAATGATGTGCGCTGCTATGAATTAAGTTCGAAGATGAATAAGACGTTTAAGGTGGCCCGAATGGGAGATGTAATTTTGCTTGATTTGGAGTGGAGTAATGAAGCAAAACATAAGCAGATGTTTACCGATCTCTTTATGTTTAGTGGAGATGAACGCTTACTGGTCAAGCTTCGTTTGGATCAGCTTGCATATAATGTATTCGTAGAAGAATATCCAAAATCTGCCGATTTCATCGTGAAAGAGACGGAGAAATCATGGATTTTTGAAGCAGAAATGGCAAGTTATATAGGTATCTCCAGATTTGTTTTAGGCTTGTTTGGTCATATAGAGGTTATAGAAAGTCCTGCTTTCTATGACTATCTGAAAAAGGAGATTCAGATGATGTCAGAAAAAGCAGGACTGTAATCTAAAGTAATTGATATAATCTTGAGAAAATTAGAAGTCAAGGGTAATACCGTTGGCATCTATTTTCTTATATGTCTTTCCGTTGACACTTACATTCTTGGAATTCTTGGCATCAAAGGTATGAGTCTTGGCAGAAACCTTGATGTTTTCCAACTTCACACCATCGGTGCGGTTGATAACGATGCCCTGCTCGGCATTGTTTACCTCCATATCCTTGATGCTGATGTTCTGCACAGGCATCTCTGGAAGACCATTGAAGTAGGCAGCACGGCGTGCGCCACGGCAGATGACGTGGTTGATGTCGATGTTGCGGAAGGCAGGGGTGGTTTCATCTACCTTCTTCATATCTACCACCTGTTGCTTCTTCTGGTCGCCGTCGTTTAATGCTTCAACTGCTGATTTTCCACCATAATAGAGATCAAAGGTGATCACATCGGTTTGGATATCAAACATAGACATATCCTGGATGTAGATGTTCTCAACGACACCGCCACGACCACGGGCACTCTTGAAACGTAAACCAACATCAGTACCGAGGAACTGGCAATCACGTACCATGATGTTCTTGACACCACCGCTCATTTCGCTACCAACCACGAAACCGCCATGTCCTTTGAATACGGTACAACCATCGACAATCACGTTTTCACATGGAATGCCACGTTTTCTTCCGTCAAGGTCTTTACCGCTCTTGATACAGATACCATCATCACCTACGTCAAAAGTAGAATTGACAATCAGTGCGTTCTTGCATGATTCCAAATCAAGACCATCACCATTCTGGGCAAAAGAAGGATTGCGTACCAACACATCCTCAATAAGGACATTCTCGCACATCAAAGGATGGATATTCCAGGCTGGAGAGTTCTGGAAGATCACGCCGTTGAGCCAAACGTTCTTGCAACTGATGAGACTTACCATCACAGGACGGAGATAGTCTTTCACTTCATTCCAGCCTTCTTCGGTTGTAATGCCGAGCGGAACGTTCATGCCAGCGCCTTTTTCATCAGCTTTGAGAGCAGCCTCAGAAGGGAACCAGTAGTTAGGATTCTTGAAAGCACCGCCACGGGAAGTAATCTCTTTCCACTGGGCAGAAGTAACCTTGGCTTTCTTCAATGGGCGCCAATATTCGCCGTTTCCATCGATGGCACCCTGACCGGTGATAGCCACGTTCTGCAAGTTTCTACCAGAGATAGGAGACTGGCAGCGGCGGGTGTCAAGACCTTCAAAAGAGGTTTCTACGAGAGGATAGAGGTTGACATCAGCAGAAAAGAGGATGACACCACCTTTTTCGATATGCAGGTTGATGTTGCTTTTCAGTGTGATAGGACCTGTAAACCATACACCTTGTGGAACGATCAGTTTACCACCGCCTTTCTGATCCAGCGCGTCAATCGCTTTCTTGAAAGCATCAGTACAAAGCGTAGAACCATCGCCGATAGCTCCGAAATCCTTGAGGTTAACCTCGTTGGCAGGGAATTGAGGGCGTGTTACCTTCTCCATCTGGAATGGAAGATTCTGGTAAAGCTCGTCATAATTGTTGGTTTCTGCTGCCTGTGACGCAAAAGTTGCCAGGCATGCAAATACGAAACTGAAAAATTTCTTCATGAATTAATCTGGGTTTAATAGAGTTATTAATAAATAGCTATTATTTCTTGTTCTGCATATAGGTTGCAGTTGATGTTGCAAAAATACGCATTTAATTTCTTATCGCCAAATAAATGGGATATTATTATATCGCAAACGTTTTCGCTCATGGGAATATAGCAATTTGCAGAATTTTCTTAGGAAAAACTTGCAAGTGTAGAAGATTTGTCGTATATTTGTGGTCGATACAACTCATTTAAACTTTTTGATATATTGCTTATGAAATGTATTCGTTTACACCTATTATTGTTAACCCTGTTGTTGATCTCTATATCAGCATTTGCAGGACCACGTAGTTTCCGACAAGCCAAGCAGATCGCAGAGCGCCAGGCTGCTTTGTTGGGTATTGTCATGGATGAGTCTGCTCAATCACAGGCGAAGTCTTTCGGTTTTGGTGACAAAACTCAGAAATCTCAGGCTTCTGGTCAGGAAACTGCCAGTTATTATGTCTTTCCTCATGGTGAGGGAAAGGGTTTCACGATTGTGTCGGGCGATGATTGTCTGCCGGAAATCGTAGGTTATACCGATCAGGGGACTTATGATGAGGCATCTCTTCCGGAAAATTATAAGAACTTCATGAAGGCTTATCAGGAGATGGTAGGGGCTTTGACCAAGGGCGATCAAGCTACTTTGCGCAATTTGGCAGAGGTGAAAGCTTACCGTTCTTCTGTAAATTCTACTCATTCCAAGGCAGTTTCTCCATTATTGGGTAATATTGCATGGAATCAGAGTAAGCCTTTTAATAATATGTGTCCGATTTATGATGGAAAAAATCGGGCAGTCACTGGTTGTGTGGCTACGGCTATGGCACAGGTGATGGCTTATTATAAGCATCCTAAACAATTGTTGCAGGATATTCCTGAATATACTAAGAATTGGTATGGCAGAGATGTAGCTGTTCCTGGTATCAGCAAGAGCGATGGCGTATATGATTGGGACAACATGTTACCTTTCTATAGTAGTGCCGAGGGTAGTTATACCGAAGCACAGGCCAATGCCGTAGCCAAACTGATGTTTCATTGTGGAGCTGCCGTGAAGATGGGGTATGGTGAAATGTCGGGTGCAAATCTTACGCCAGCACCTTTGGCTAAGTATTTCGGATATGATGCCGATATGATGCTGGATTTATCCCGTTCTTTATATTCTCTGGCAGAATGGACTCAGATTCTTGACAATGAATTGGCTGCTGGGCGTCCTGTTTTCTATTCAGGTTCTTCTACCGATGGTGGTCATCAGTTTATCTGTGACGGTTCCGATGGACAGGGACTTTATCATATCAACTGGGGCTGGGGAGGCTATCAGAATGGTTATTTCGATGTTACGATCTTGAATCCTGAGAAGGGTGGTGTCGGCTCCGGTAATGCACCAGATGGTTACAACCGCAGTTGTAGTATGTTGGTTGGTGTGGCTCCAGACAATGGTAAGGTAGATGAGCCTGTAGCACCTTTCGCTCCTATTGTGCAGAGCTATTGGGATAAAAAGTCTGTTTTTGAACTGACTAAGGATACAAGAAATCAGGTTTCAGATAAATTTGCCTTGAAAATACAGAATTATTTCTGTAATCAGAGTCGTCAGGATATGACAGGCTCTATCGCTTATGGTATATTGAAGTCTGATGGTACTTATGTCCCAATTTCTGGGGTTAAGGAATTCTCTTTTAAGGGTATTCAAGATAATGGCAACACTTATGGTAATACTTTCTTGTTTGAATTTGATTATGCTTTCCCAATCGGACAGACCACGATCTATGCGATTTACAGTACCGATCATGTTCATTGGAACAAATGCGCTAATTCTGAAATGCGACCTTATGTCGTTGAGGCTACAGCTCAAAAACTGACTCAGGTTCGTTCGCAATTGAAAGCAGATATCAATCCAACTGAAGAACTATTGGGTGGATTTACCAATGGCTTTGAAATTACTATTCAGAATCAAGGTGATATTGAATATTTGGGAGCCATCAATATCTTCAGCAATACGACTGCTACCATGCCAGACCAAGCCGCGATGGAGGTTTATGTCACGGTTCCAGCACATAGTTCTATTACCAGAAAGGTAGAGTTGTCTCCTTCGGCGGGTGATTTGTATCTCTGGCTGACTGATGCAGGAGCAGAGAATGTCTTTGTCAATGGTAAGAAGTTTACGGTGGGAGCTACACCTGCAGCCCCTGTATTCACAGTTGTAAAAGCATGGACCAATGCTGCTCCAAATGAATATGAGACCGAAAAGGCGACTTATGGTAGTAATAAAGTGAAAGCTCCAAAGACGAATGATGCTTTTGCCCAATTCAATTATGCAATCAAGAACGATGGAGGTACTGCCTTGTTGAAATATCTCTTGAAAGCATACAGTACGAATGAGTGGACCTATGTTCCTAGTATTGAGACGGTACGCATTCCTGGTAATGGAGCGACCACTACAATATCCAGGTCTTTTGACCCTAACGAGTTGGGAGGTAATACTATCGTCTCGGATTTGCGATTCATTAGTTTGACAGATAATGAATATTACGATATTCCAACCACTTTGTCTAAAAACAGACTTGATATAGTTTCGGGTGGCTATTATTTGTTTGAGCCATTTAAATTGGTTGTCTATGTAGCTGGTCAGCCTTCTGGTATTTCAACCATTTCCTTGAACAAGGGTATCTATGGTGGCAATGGCGAGATTATCATATCATCTGACCGCTCTCAGACCGTAAAGATCTTTAATCTGAGTGGACAGAAAGTAACTTCAGTTGCAGTTCAGGCAGGTGAAAGACAAGTGATTCCTGTGCCTTCAGGCATTTATATTGTAAATGGAATCAAAGTGATTGTGAAGTAATACCATCATGAAATAGGATGAATGTCTCCAGCGTGATGGTGGAGATAAAGAGAAAAGTCCCACAGATTTCACAGATATTTTTCGATGCCAAAACTTAAATCCTGTCTCTTATACACATCTGACGCTGCCGACGATACTCCTTGTGTA
>CAMBBY010000145.1 GCA_945863825.1 uncultured Prevotella sp.
CTGAAAAACAGCGCCGACTATGAAAATTTTATAGATGACGAAATTCAGAATAAGAAAAAGCTGAAGGATGCAGAAGCTGCCATGGGACAGAAAAAGAAATAGGAATATTGCATATTCAAAACAAAATACGTAATTTTGCACCCATAAAAAAGAATATGCCCCTATCATAAAATAAAGAATAGGAGAAATAAGATATGAATACACCCACTTTAAGTCGTTCGGAATGTAATGTGCTGCGAGGACTTGCCATTATCGGCATTTTCCTGCACAACTACTGCCATTGGATAGGTTCTATCGTCAAGGAGAACGAGTATCAGTATTTTCAACGCAACGTGGACTGGCTGAACCAGGTATGGGTCAATCCAGACCTCAATCTGCCGTTCCATCTCATCTCATTCTTCGGACATTATGGCGTTCCAGTATTCCTCTTCCTGAGCGCATACGGACTGGTATTGAAATATGAAGCAAAGCCACATCTTGACGCCTCGACACAATTTGTCAACATCAACGGAAAGACGATGTGGAACTGGAAAGAGCCGCTTCGCTTCATCCGCTATCATTATCTGAAACTCTTCAAGATGATGATTGTGGGATTCGTGGCATTCACCATGCTCGACTACATCACATACGGTCCGCACAAATATGCTACGCTTGATGTTGTGGCGATGTTAGGTATGTTTAATAATATATTGCCCGACCCAGACCGCATCATCTGGCCAGGACCATTCTGGTTTTTCGGATTGATGCTCCAACTCTATATTGTCTATCGTCTGTTCATCTATCGCAAACATTGGGGATTCACCGTAGGACTGATGGTAGTCTGCATAGTGATACAGATAGCGTTGGGATGGGACAATCCAGAGAGCGAGGCGATGAACCGCTACCGCTATAATTTCATGGGAGGAATGTTGCCATTCGGGTTAGGTGTACTCTATGCCCGATATGGCGAGAAGATATTGATGACTTTCCATCACAACGTGACGAATTTCTTCGGCATCATCTTCTGCTGCTCCATCATCTACAGTCTCAGCGGCAGCATGATGGGATGGACCTTCGTGCCTCTCTTCATCTGTCTGCTCAGCGTACTGACCGCCAAATTTCTTTCAGGAGTCAACAGGTTGTCAGGAGTCAACAGGATATTGGAATGGATGGGCGGCATTTCGGCGGCACTTTTCGTCTGCCACCCTATCACACGAAAGATTTTCATCCCTATCAGCCGACAGGGAGATATGTATGCAGGTCTGCTCCTCTACATCGTATCGAGCATCTGCCTGGCTTGGTTGTTCACGCAACTGATGAAGAAAATACCAAATCCGAAGCTTTAGAAGCAATAGAAGTGAAGAACGAAGAGTGAAGAATTCAATTGCCATTGAAACTCATCCTTCGTTTTCCACCTCCATAATAAGAATACAAACAAGAAGACAAGAGGATTCTTCACTCTTCGTTCTTCACTCTCCACTTAGCTTACGCCTATGAAGATAAAAGATATAGAACTGGCGAATATCAGCCGATTTCGTGGTGAACTGATGGGAGCAGCCATGCTCTTCATCATCCTCTTTCATGTGGGTTTGCCACGTGAAGATACTTTCTATGGCCTTCGCCGAATGGGAAATGTGGGAGTAGATATGTTTCTCTTCCTCAGCGGAATCGGTCTGTGGTTTTCATGGGTCAAGAATCCTGACGTTAAGCGTTTCTTCATCCGCCGTTATCTCCGCATTTATCCTGCCTGGCTCATCATCGCCTGCCTCTTCTACATTCCCCGTTTTCATGGCGGAAGTACGTGGGACTGGATTTATCTCTTCGGAGAGATTTCCATCAACTGGGGTTTCTGGCTGCACGATGAGTTGAACTTCTGGTACATTCCTGCCACGATGATGCTCTATCTCTTTGCTCCAGGCTATATGGAACTCATCAGGCGCCATCCTATCTACCGTTGGCTGCCCGTGGTCATGGTGATGTGGTGCATCCTGGTGCAATACGTTACTCCTATCCATCAGGCAGTTGGTCATCTGGAGATTTTCTGGAGCCGCGTACCGATATTCTTCATCGGAATCAACATGGGCGAGATGGTTCGCCGCAAGGATACGCTCGACGGGGCAAGCATCTGGATGATCTGGATCATGTTTCTGATGACGCTTCTCTCCAGCATTTTCCTGGAGCAGGTGAAGCATGGTCATTTCCCGCTCTTCCTGGAAAGAATGCTCTACATCCCACTCACAGTAACCAGCATTCTGCTGCTCAACCGCATCTTCCGCCGCACTCCGAAATGGGTAAACAAGGCATTCATGTTTGTGGGCGCTTTGAGTCTGGAGGCCTACCTCATCCACATCCACTTCGTGCTCTACTATATCGAGAAATGGCATTGGAGCTATTGGCCTACCTTCTTCACCTGCATCGCCATCACACTCCCTGCCTCCTGGATATTGGCTAAAATCGTGGGCTGGATTTCTAAGGAATTAGGCAAAATCCTGATGGAGAAGGAGAAAGGAGAATGAGAAATGAGAAGGGAGAAAGGAGAACTTTTTTGAAAAGGAAAAAGGACTTTGGAAAAGGGCAAAGAGGAACGAAAGGAAAAAATAATCAAAATAGGACTTTATGAAAGAAAAAGAAATAGATAATATAGAAAAGGACAGTAAGGGCTTGTCTGCTCTGATGCGTCTCATTCGCCCGAAACAATGGATCAAGAACGGCTTTATCTTTATGCCGCTCTTCTTTGGCGGAGAACTTTTCAATACCGGTGCCCTGCTGGCAGGAGTCATCGCCTTCCTTGCCTATAGTTTTGCAGCTTCCAGCATCTACTGTTTCAACGACATTTACGATGTGGAGGCAGACCGACGTCATCCCGTGAAATGCCATCGCCCGATAGCTTCCGGAGCCGTATCGGTAAAACAGGCGTATGGACTGATGTTTCTGATGCTGATACTCTCCATCGGTTTCAGCAGTCTGTTGGATGGTTGGAAAACGATGGGCATTATCCTTTTCTACTGGTGCCTGAACTTAGGCTATTGCGCCAAGTTCAAGCAGTATGCCATCATAGACGTCTGCATCGTAGCCTTCGGTTTTGTGCTCCGTCTGCTGGCAGGTGGTGTGGCAACGGGCGTGGTACTGAGCAAGTGGATTGTGCTGATGACTTTCCTCATCACCCTCTTCATGAGCTTTGCCAAGCGCCGCGATGATGTGATAAGAATGGAGAAGACCGGCGAGGCTCCACGCAAGAATACGAGCCGCTACAATCTGACTTTCATCAATCAGGCGATTACCATTACCGCCTCGGTCACTCTGGTCTGCTACATTATGTACACAGTAAGTCCGGAGGTTCTGGAACATTTCCATACCGACAAGCTCTATCTCACAACAGTTTTCGTACTGGTGGGACTCTTGCGCTACATCCAGATAGCAGTTGTTGACCAGCAGAGTGGCGACCCTACCAAGATTCTGCTCAGAGACCGCATCACCCAGGTTATCGTAGTAGCCTGGCTTGCCGCCTTCCTGTTCCTCATCTATATCGCATAAGGCATGAAACGGAATACAGATTTAGATTTCATCCGATCCATTCTCATCATACTGATGATCCTCATCCATATCGTGAGTTTCGGGAATGCTTATCCTCATCTGAAGGCAGGCATTCTCTCGTTCATGATGCCTACCTTTCTCATCATCACGGGTTATCTGGTGAACATCGGGAAAACGGGCAGGCAGTTTGGCAAATATCTGCTTTGTCTGGCTCTGCCATACGTCATCATGGTGACGGGATTTTCCGTGCTATCCTATTTCCTGCCAGTAAGAGATGGCATTACCGAACTCTCCCTGTCGCAAATCGCCCAAAAGATCTTCGTCACTTCCATCGGTCCGTATTGGTTTATCCAGACCATGATTATCTGTGGAATCTTGTATTACGGGAGCTTCCGGGCTTGTGATATAATCAGCAAATACAGGGGGCGTTGTTCTTGCAGGAATAATAAAGAGAATGATTCTTGTAGCAATAGTAAGGAAATTGAGCCTTGCTGCAATAGTAAGGAGAATGATTCTTACAAGAATAGTAAGGAAATTGAGCCTTGCTGCAATAACAAGGGGAATGATTCTTACAGCAATATAAACAAGGGAAAGACGGAGGAGAAAACCCTGTCTTTAACAACCCGTCTTTTTCTCTTGGCGATTCTGATGCTGCTGGTCAGCAAGACCCCAGCCCTGAACATCACGGCAGCCATTTATTATTTTGCCGGAGTCGTTATCCGCCAATGCCGCATCGACTTCAACAAGGTTTTCTGCCCTACTCCTTTGGCGTTCATTCTCTGGCCTTTCATCCTCTGTCGGGAAGACCTCTATGACTGGGGGAACATTGCTGTTGCTTTCTCCTGCTGGTGCTGCATTTCTGCGCTTATGTGGTTGAACCAATATTACAAGTCGCAAATGATAGGAAAGTCCACCTTATTATATATAGGTAAGAACACGTTGCCGATTTATCTCTTCCATCCCATCTTCACAATGGCGGCGAAATTCTATCATCCTCTGTTCGCCTTCGACAAGAGTGAAATTCTCCTGGCCGCTTTTACCATTATCCTTGCCATCGCAGGAAGCATCGCTATTGCCAAGGTTATGGAAAAAACAAAATTGGCTTATTTCTTCGGGAAAAAGGAAATACTGAGATGAAATGAAAAATGAAATGATGAAAAAAGAAAAAATATATTGTTTCGATTTTGACGGAACACTCACAAAGAAAGATACACTCATCGAGTTTATCAAATTCTGCATGGGGAAGACACGCTTCCTCATGGGATTCCTGCTCTACAGCCCCATCCTCGTGCTGATGAAACTGCATTTTTTCCCCAACTGGAAAGCGAAGCAGATTATTTTCAAGCACTTCTTCGGCGGTATGAGCATCGAAGATTTTGATGATTACTGCGTCAATTTTGCTGCCAAGAATCTCTACCTGCTGCGTCTGAATGGTATTGGAAAAATACAAGAAGCCAAGCGCAAGAAAGAACGGGTATTGATCGTAAGCGCCAGTATCGACAACTGGGTGAAGCCTTTCTTCGACTTCCAAAACCTAACTGATGTGGAAGTTCTCGGCACCCAGATAGAAGTAGCCAACGGTAAAGTCTGTCTCTTATACACATCTCCGAGCCCACGAGACTAAGGCGAATCT
>CAMBBY010000146.1 GCA_945863825.1 uncultured Prevotella sp.
CTACACAAGGAGTATCGTCGGCAGCGTCAGATGTGTATAAGAGACAGTAAGCGATATCATATACTCTTCTTTGTAATAATTTCCTTCCGGATTTTACCTACTTGTTTTTAGTCAATGTAGCGCTCAAGAAATGGATTTCAGCATAAAAATGATTCTCATTTTATAACTTTTCGCATCAAAAAATGATAGTAATGCGTTATTATGGTCTCATGTCGTACGACTATATACTTCCATGTTGTACAACTATAGCGCCCAATTCGTACGATTATAGGATGCCATGTCGTACGACATGAGAACCTTATAAACATGATTCTTCAATCGCAAAAATCATAACCCTCTGATTTTCATCTCCTTTTTCCCTTGTTCTTGTTTTCAATATTTGCACACAAATAAGATTCAGTTGAAAATACAGAAATTTCAGTAAGGAAAATATAAAGAGACTATCACGAATTGTCCTGGCAGGATTCATTTTACGGGCAGAGAATGATCTTTCTATCTCTTAAAGAGTCTGATTCTATCTCTTTGAGTTCCTGTTTCTATCTCTT
The DNA here is from genome assembly GCA_945863825.1 of uncultured Prevotella sp. Classification (GTDB taxonomy): domain Bacteria; phylum Bacteroidota; class Bacteroidia; order Bacteroidales; family Bacteroidaceae; genus Prevotella. Next base: position 546 of record CAMBBY010000146.1, read on the forward strand.
AGAGATCATGCTCCTTTGGGACTTAATTTCTATGTCATAAAAGCGATTTTTCTGTTAAAATCCGTACAAATACTATCAAAAAGCACGAAAATTGCAAAATAATCGTGCTTTTTGTTGTTTATATCAATAGTTTTTCCTAATTTTGCTATCTGGTATAAGATGATACCATCAAAGATACAATAACATAAAACAACAGAAATGGAGAAAATAGACAATCTTGACAGAAAGATATTGGGTATCTTGTCTAAGAACGCCCGCATTCCTTTCAAGGATGTTGCGGCAGAGTGTGGCGTATCCCGTGCAGCTATCCACCAGCGTGTGCAGCATTTGATGGAGGCAGGATTTATCACGGGTAGTGGATTCGACGTAAACCCTAAGAGCTTGGGATATTCTACCTGTACATACGTGGGTCTGAATCTGGAACGTGGTAATATGTATAAGAAGGTGGTAGAACGCCTTCAGAATATACCGGAAATCGTGGAGTGCCACTTCACTACTGGTTCTTACACCATGCTTCTTAAACTTTATGCGCGCGACAATGAGCAGCTGATGGATTTGCTCAACAATAAGTTGCAGGCTATTCCAGGTGTGGTTTCTACGGAGACCCTGATTTCTCTTGAGCAGAGTATCAAGCGAGAAATTCCTGTTATTTTGGAAGAAGAATAAGTATTCAACGTAAATATAAATGGTAAGGTTGTTTCACATGGGTGTTGCAACTTATGACCGGGGAGAGGCATAGGTTAAGACTTAAGTCGGTCGTGAGTGGTTCCTTTGTGAAACATCCTTTTTTTATGTAAATAAGCAGATGGAAACATTTGATTTGGATTCACACTTGCAAGGTGTATATTCTGTTTTTCCCGAGGCTCCTCATCAGCCGGTAATTGGTATTACTGCCAACTACGAGGGCATAGATGCTACGCTTCGTGACCGATATTATAAACAAGTGATAGCTGCGGGCGGTACTCCTGTTATCATTCCTCCTGTTGCCGATACAGATGTTATCGTCAATACGCTCCAGCATCTGGACGGATTGATTCTTTCCGGCGGCGGTGACCACAACCCTCTCTGGATGGGTGAAGAACCTTCTCCTAAGCTTCATCATATCAATCGGGAGCGCGATCTTGCTGAGTTCCTCCTGGTTCGCCTGGCTTATAATCGACAGATTCCGATGTTGGGTATCTGTCGTGGCATTCAGACTCTGGCTATAGCTTTAGGGGGAAAGGTGGAGCAGGATATCAAACAGGGAGTGAAGCATTCGCAGGATGCAGAGCGTGAGGAACCTACCCATAGTGTGCAGATAGTGAAGGGTTCCACCTTATTTAATATATATAATAGCGAGAAGATTTTTGTCAATTCCTTCCATCATCAGGCTGTGAGTGTGCCGGGAAATAAACTGCGCTGCATCGCCAAATCTACTGATGGCATCATAGAGGCTGTGGAAAGTTGCGAGTACAAGTCTATCCTCGGTGTGCAATGGCATCCGGAATGGTTGGAGAAAGACGGACTGAAGATATTCCAATGGCTTACTGCTCAGGCTGCCGAGTTTTATCAGGCGAAGCAGTTGCATCAGCGCATCCTTACTCTTGATACACATTGCGATACGCCGATGTTCTTCCCGCAGGGTATCTGTTTCGACCATCGCGACTCCCGTATTCTGGTAGATTTGCATAAAATGACCGATGGCCATCAGGATGCAACGACGATGGTGGCTTACCTGCCGCAGCCTAAGTTGGGTGAGACCTTCAGCAGCAAGGTAGATTTTGATGTGGCTGGTCCTACCCAGTATGCCGATCTGATCTTTGATAAGATAGAGGCGATTGTGAGCAAGAACAGCAATTACTTGAGTATCGCCCGTACGCCTGCCGACCTCTACAGCGACAAGCGGAAGGGAAGAAAGAGTATTATGCTCGGTATTGAGAACGGACTGGCGCTTGGACACGACCTTGCCAACGTGAAGCATTTTGCCCAGCGTGGCATCGTCTATATTACGCTCTGCCATAATGGGGATAATGATATTTGCGATAGTGCCCGTGGCTGCAATACTCACAATGGTGTAAGCTGTTTTGGCGAGAAGGTCATCCAGGAGATGAACCGCCTGGGCATCATGGTGGATTTGAGTCATGCTGGCGAGAAGAGTTTCTATGATGCTTTGGAAATCAGCAAGACGCCTATCGTCTGCAGTCATAGTAGCAGTAAGGCGCTCTGTGATGTGCCTCGCAATCTGACCGATGACCAGATGCGTGCGCTTGCTGCCAGAGGAGGTGTAGCCCATACCACACTTTACCACGGTTTCCTTCGCAAAGAGGGTGAGGCTGACATCATGGATGCTATTGCCCATCTGGAACATGCTATCGACATCATGGGTATCGATCATGTGGGCCTTGGTACTGATTTTGATGGTGATGGTGGAATCCGCGGATTAGCCGACTCTTCTGAACTCATCAACTTTACCATCCAGTTGCTCCGTCGCAGGTATAGCGAACAGGATATCGCCAAGATATGGGGTGGTAACTGGCTCAGAGTAATGGCGCAGGTACAGGCTGTTAGGTAAGTGAAGAGTGAAGAATTCAAATATTACCGGTGAGTTGAAAGGTAATTCTATAGAGAAAAGATAATCATAAAGTTCAAATCTGAAAGTTCAAAATAAACAAGATGACGAAGAAAATGAAAATCATATTGGGTGTTGTGGCTGCTGCGGCTATTGTGGCAGGTGCATATACTTACAAATCTACTCATGGCACAAGTTCGCCTGAGGCACAGGAAGTGGAAGAAGCAGAGAAACTGAATCCAGTAGGTCCAGCTTTCAATGCGGATTCAGCCTTTGCTTATTGTCAGGCTCAATGCGACTTCGGTCCTCGCACGATGAATAGCGAGGCGCACGATCTGTGTGGCGAATGGATTGTAAGGAAGTTCAAGCAGTTCGGATGTGAGGTAGAGGAGCAGAAAGCAGACCTCAAGGGATATGATGGCACGATATTGAAGAATACCAATATCATCGCTCATTATAATCCGAAGGCTACCACCCGTATCCTGCTCTGTGCCCATTGGGACAGTCGTCCTTGGGCAGATAATGATCCCGACAGTACCAACTGGCGCAAGCCTGTGATGGCAGCCAATGATGGTGCAAGTGGTGTGGCAGTCATGCTGGAAATCGCCCGCCAGTTGCAGGCTGACAAAAAGTTGAATCCTGCTATCGGAGTAGATTTTGTATGTTTCGATACAGAGGATTGGGGAACTCCTCAATGGGCTGATGTTCAGGATAGTGGAGATACCTGGGCTTTGGGCGCTCAGTATTGGAGTGAGAATAAGCCAGACGGTTATTCCCCTCGTTATGGAATCCTTCTCGACATGGTAGGTGGACAGGGTGCCAAGTTCTATCGTGAGGGAATGTCTATGCAGTATGCTTCTGCCATTGTCAAGAAGGTTTGGGCAGCAGCCCGTCAGGCTGGTTATGGCAGTTTCTTCCCTAAGAGTGATGGCGGTATGATAACAGATGATCATATCCCGGTAAATGAAAAGGCGAAGATTCCTACGATTGATGTGATAGCCTATTATCCTGACTGCCAGCAGAGCAGTTTTGGTCCTACCTGGCATACGGTAAGTGATGACATGGCTCATCTGGATAAAAATGTTCTGAAGGCTGTGGGTCAGACGATGATTCAGGTGCTTTATACAGAGGAATAGATAGGCACCGCATTTGGGTATAAAAGGAAGTGTTCCTAAGGAAAGTTGTTGCTTTCTTTGGGAACACTTCTTTTTTAGCCCTGTTGAAATCTCCGTTCATAGTCGTTGAATGTCCGTTCAACGTCTTTGAACCGACATTCAACGTCTTTGAACGGCGGTTCAACGACTTTGAACGGAATTTATATCTGCCCTGACTCAACTTGTCTTACCACTCTCTCTGTTAATCTATCCACTCCGTTCGGATCATACTTCTTGGTAAGGCTCGCACCGAAAGCCCAAGCGAAGGCCTGATAGAAGCCAGCTCTCACTGGACCCAGGAAAGCCTGTATCAGTTGGTAAGAGGAAGAATTGCATTCGCGGTAAACTAACTTGATGCAGAGTTTACCCTGTGCGTATGTCAGTTTTTTCATTCTTGGCGTGTATTCCTCCTTGATACCTTTCTCTACCAGTTTCATATGCGCATCCTTTGCTCTCTTGTTAGGCAGAGTCTCCAGATATTCACCGGTTTCGATGATAATCTTTCTTACCTCTTTAGCAATAGGCAGCACCTTTTTTACATTATATACCAGTCTGTTGTAAGCCATGCGCTGCTTGGCATCCTTGAATACCGGTTCGGGATATACATAGACATTGTTGACCTCCACATATTGTATGCTGTCCTTTCCCTGCAATACCTTGCCGACTTTCACCATCGGCTCGAAGGTAGGGCTGTCCATATCCACATCCCTGTTTTCCGGATGGGTCTCATCATCCTGTGCTGCCATTCTCAGAGTCGTACCTAACATCAGGCATATCAAAAAAAGTATTTTGTATTTCATTTTTCTGTCCTCATTTTAGTCTCTAAATTTTTTCTCATTTTAGTCTCTAAATCAATCAGATGGCAAAGTTACACAAATAATTTGTATGCAGATATTT
>CAMBBY010000147.1 GCA_945863825.1 uncultured Prevotella sp.
TAAGGCCAAGATTGAGGAGCAGAAGGCGGAGGCGCTCGAGGCATTGAACGGGCGTAAGCCGAAGAATCTGGAGGAGCAGGCTCTGACACTCGTCGGGAAGGATATATTCTATACGCTTATCAAGGAATATACAGAAAAGCAGTGGGGACGCAAATGTACCGAATTGCCGGCATTCATCATCAAGCGTCTGCCGGTGAGAATGGTTTTCGACAACAACTACTTCAACGACAAGTATCAGGGCATACCAGTAGGAGGCTATAACAAGCTGATCGACGGATTGCTGGAAGGCATCGACTGCAAGACCGATGTCGATTTCTTCAACTCGGAATATAAGGACTGGAAGAAGTTTGCCGACAAGTTGGTTTACACAGGAGCCATCGACGAGTATTTCAACTACTCGTTGGGCAAACTTGACTGGCGTACCGTAAGTTTCAAGACCCGCATAGAGGATACTGCGAACTTCCAGGGCAATGCTGTCGTTAATTATACCAGTCATGAGAAGCCATACACACGTGTGATAGAGCACAAGCACTTTGAGATGTTCGGTCAGGAGGTTTACGACTGTCCGAAGTCGGTTGTGTCGGAGGAATATTCTACAGAGTATAAAGACGGCATGGAGCCATACTACCCAGTGAACGACGAACGTAACAACCAGCTTGCAGACCAATATCGCAAATTGGCTGCAAACGAGGAGAATGTAGTGTTTGGCGGTAGATTGGCGCAATATAAGTATTATGATATGGCACCTGTGATAGAGCAGGTGATGGAATATTTCAAGAAATAAACTCTTATTTAGTAAACGTATGATACCAAAGATTATACATTATTGCTGGTTTGGGCGCGGACCATTGCCTGAACTGGCACAGAAGTGCATTGCTTCTTGGAAGAAGTATTTGCCTGATTATGAAATTAAGGAGTGGAATGAGGATAACTTCGATGTGAATATCATTCCTTATACTGCTGAGGCGTATCAAGCAAAGAAATATGCCTTTGTGAGTGATTATGCTCGTTTCTGGATTCTTTATCAATATGGTGGAATCTACTTTGATACAGATGTGGAGGTGATTCGACCGATTGATGATATTGTAGAAAGGGGAAACTTTATGGGGTTTGAAACTGATCCCAAACCTCAGTTGAAGGAAGACGCGAGCGAAGCGAGCGTTAACCCTGGCCTCGGCATGGGGGTAGCCCCTGGCCTCGGCATTATTAAAAAGATGCTTGACTACTATGAAAACAAGCATTTTATATGCGAAGCGAATATGAGAAACCAGATAACTGTGGTGCATATCTGTACGAAGGTCTTGATGGAGAACGGACTTCAGAATGTGGAGGGTATACAGAAAGTGGACGATGATATATACATTTACCCGGCAGAGTATTTCTGTCCTATTAATGTTACGACTGGTCGCATCCATGTTGAGAAAAACACTCGTACCATACATCATTATGCAGGCACATGGGTGGACAAGAAATTCTCGCTGAAGGAATTAGTAAAGCGCATTCTGCCCGAGGCGTGGGTTCAATCGCTAATCAATTGGAAGAACAAAAATAAATAGATATGTTGAAGTTTGTAAAAAAAAACACAGGGAATATTGTTAGGAAATGTGGATTTTTGTGGGTGAAGAATCTGCAGCGCAACTTTCCGTATATTTTGCGCTTGCGTCTTTGTTCGGCTTACAAGAAGAATGCGTTTTGCTTCGTGATAGATCCCAACATTAAGCATCCGGGCTTGGCGGACAGAATGAAGGCAATGATTGACTGCTATAATATCGCTAAGCTGAACGGATATGATTTTCGCATCGTGTTCAAGATGCCATTTCGGTTGGAAGACTATCTGCTGCCGAATGCTGTAGATTGGGTTGCAGAGTACACAGACTTGAATTACTCTTTGATGGGTACGAGATTCTTTAACGAGTTGAATTTCTTGAAGGAAGACTCGTGGAAAGGACGTACAAAACTTAGCAAGAACAAGGAGTATCATTGCTACAGTTATGTAGGCAATCGTCAACCGAAGGTGTTCCCAGAGTCGGGATACGAATGGAGCAAGCTGTATGCCGAGCTGTTCCGTCCTTCAGATCGTTTGCAGGCTGCTATCGACCAATGCGGCTACGACGAGCGTAGTTATGTGGCTGTTCACTTGCGGTTTGTCAACGCCTTGGAGAACTTTGAGGAAGTGACTTGCTGGGATAACGCTTTGCGCACCGAGGAGGAAAAGGCGGCGCTCATAAACCGATGCAAACATGGTCTGCTAAAGATAAAGGAAGAAAACACAGGATGCCGTGTCTTGGTGTTTAGCGACAGCAAGCGATTCCTCGATTCATTGGAAGACATACCGGTCGAGGTGCTTGACCATGACAGTGTCGGACATGTAAGCTATGACGGTAATGAAGATGCGACATTGAAGACCTTTGTCGACTTGTATATGATAGCCCGTGCGAAGAAGGTATATCGCATTGATGCTCCTGAGCTTTACGCATGGAGCGGTTTTGCCGTGACAGGAGCAATGATTGGCGGCATAGACTTTTTTACAGAAAGAGTATAAACTTATTAAGAATAGAAACAAGCATGAAAATAGCTATATTGCTGACGAGTACGGTACGTCCACAGGTGATTGGAAGTAACTTTTCGGTGAGTGAGCGAATGGAGATGTATCGGTCTACTCTACAATATTATGCAAAAACAATAGGGCGAGAGTATCCAATCGTTATGGTGGAGAATTCTGATGCAGACTTAACCCTCTGGAAGGAGGAATTTAAAGATTCGCTCCGATTGGAGATTCTTCAGTTCACCCCCACCGATTTACAGAACGCTCAAACCACAAAGAACACAGAAGACTATGGGTTTGACAACAGAAAAGGAAAGGGATATAATGAGTATTTAATGATAAAACTCGCCCTGGAACGTTCTGAGACCTTGAGCGAAAGCACTCATTTCTTGAAGATAACAGGTCGCTATCCGATGCTGAACATTCGTGAGATGTTAGGCGAGATGGAGAAACGTGGTAAGCAGAAGGCGATGATGTGTGATATAAAGGAGTTTAGACTCTATGAGAAACTAAGAGGCACTTCGTATGGTTCACGTTGGGGTGACTCCCGGTTCTTCCTTGTGGCTGTAGATTTCTATAAACATCATCTGATGAACTGCTATAAAGAAATGGACGATAGAACGTATGGAAAATTTGCAGAAGACTACCTTTATAATTTGTCTTGCAAGTATCGTAAGGACAATCGCTTTATTTTCCGTTATCGTCATCAAGTGCAGTTTGGCGGTCAAAGTGGAGATGCTGTTTTTGACGAGCATTATGCCTCGTTCCGAAATGTAGCAAAGAACAAGCTTCGCCGCATCCTACGAGTGCTTTTCCCTAACATTTGGTTTTAGGAACGAATAGGGATTGGTAAAAGAAATAAAAATTTATTAGATAAAAATGAAAGCTATTGCTAAATTTTACACATGGTTCTGGATTGTTTATTTCCCCGTGTGTATTGCATTCGCTGCTACAGTAGATTTTGACTGGAGCGATGAGATATTGATGGTAATCCTTTTGGCTTACGCTTTGGTGAAGCGTCGCTATTTGGTGAAGGACAAGCAGAGAACTACAGAGATTTCGATTTATATCCTCCTGATGGTTTTCTATCTTACATATTCACTTATTATACAAGTGACGACGCCACGAGGTGTGTTCCTTGATATCTTGCAGCAAGTACGACCATACGCCGTGTTCTATCTGACATGGATGATGGCGCCTGAGTTCACGACTAAGCAGAAGAGACGTATAAAGCTGGTGATGCTTCTGTCGTTCTTTGGATATTTGTTTGCATTCATATTAAATCCGTCGTTGGTTACACCATTTGGTGGCGGCGAGTCGGTTGCTTTAGGACAGATTGCTCTATGCTGCGCTATGATTTATTACTTATTTTCTAAACAAACTAAGCGGAATAGAAATATAGCTATACTTATCATGCTTTTAGGATTGATTTCTGGTAAATCCAAGTATTTTGGTGAGTGTGTCGTATTTATTGCTTTGGTAATATTTGTAAAAAGTAAAATCAATTTTACTTCGGTTTCTACTTTGTTGAAAGTGGCCGCATTAGGTTGTATCGTTATATTCTTCACGTGGACGAAATTTAATGCTTACTATGTGGAGGGTTTTCAAGATGATGCTCAAGAAATGGCGCGTCCTCTAACCTATGAAACAGGAATGAAGATTATGTTTAAGGATTATATTCCCTTTGGTAGTGGTCTTGGTTCTTTTGGTACGGCTGCTGCTGCTAAGGAGTATTCTCCATTGTATTATAAATATCAACTAGATAATGTATGGGGATTGAACCCAGAAAATCCAATGTTCTTGGCAGATGCGTTCTATCCCACTTTGGCTGAGTTTGGTTTAGTAGGATTGTTCTTCTTCCTTTGGTTTTGGAAAAGGCGACTGTGGGAAGCTAATAAGATTCATAACTTGATTTATTACCGAATGGCACTAATGTGTATCCTTGCATTGGCTTTAGAGAGTACCGCTGACTCTTCCTATCTCTCTGGTAAAGGTATGGGATATTTCATGATTCTTGCTCTCTGCTTGAATTCAGCTGGTGTGAAAAAGACTGGTAAAAAAATACCGATGTTAAGATAGAAAACGATTTATGGATATTATTATAACTTCTCCTTCGCTTAATCCGAAGGAGAATGTGAGTGGTATTTCTTCTGTTACGCAGTTTATTATCAGTAATAACCGGAAGCAAAACTACTTGCATTTTGAATTGGGTAAGAAGGATTTGGATAAGGGAGGATGGCATCGTATTCCTGCCTTGATAAAGAAATATAGGGAGTGGAAGAAGATGCTTGCTCTGCATCCTGATGCTATTATTCACTACAATTTCCCTCTTTCTAAACCTTCGCTTCTTCGTGATCCTTGTTTTATGCGGTATGCATGGAAAAAGGGTAGAAAGATGGTGGTACATGTGCATGGAGGTTTATTCCTGACGGCTCCTCACATTCCTGGTTATCTCATGCGTATCATGAAATGGGTTTTCGGACAGGATCTGCCTTTCATCGTATTGAGTGATATGGAAAAGGATATCCTGACTCTGTCTCTTATACACATCTGACGCTGCCGACGATACTCCTTGTGTA
>CAMBBY010000148.1 GCA_945863825.1 uncultured Prevotella sp.
CTACACAAGGAGTATCGTCGGCAGCGTCAGATGTGTATAAGAGACAGGCCACTGCCAGGCAGATACTTACCAGAGCACCAAGGGCAAAACAAGTAACATAGAAATCACCAGATGAGAGTTCCATGATGAGACACACTACTGTAATAATGGTCCAGAAAAGCCAAAGATTTTGAGAAATATAGTCTATCATGATTCTATGATTTTGAATGGTTAGTATTTTTATATTGTCTAACGTCTTCTTGTTGTAGTCTTCTTCGCTGCAGCCTTTCTATTGTTTGTCAATTGCGAAGCTCTGACAGTCTTAACAGAAGTAACGGCAGGAGTAGCAGCCTTATAATATTGCAAAGCTGTAGGCATCTCCTTTTCCAAAGCAGCAATACGCTTAGCATCAGAAGGGTGATCACTGAAGATATCACTCTTGTTTGAACTTGAACCGCTGGACATGCGCTTCCAGAAAGGAATAGCCTGCTGAGGATCATAACCAGCCATCGCTGCAAAAATCAGACCCATATAATCAGCCTCTGTCTCATTGTCACGGGAATACTTTAAGTTACGGAATAAGAAATACTGACCGGCAACAGCACTGGCCACATCACCTACACCACTTCCCACAGCCTGATTCAGAACACTGCCTAAAACATTAGTACCAATCTGCTGATTCTGCTGCTTACTCAACTGCTCGGCACTATGTTTAGCCACAGCATGTGCAATTTCATGACCAAGAACTATGGCAAGACAAGTCTCGTTCTGGGTATAAGGGAGCAATCCTTCATAAACTACGATTTTACCGCCTGGCATACAGAAAGCATTGACACTATTGTCTTGCACCAGATTAAATTCCCAGGAATAATTCTTCAAGTCATTAGCAAAACCATTCTGCTTCAAATATGTTTCTACGGCAGTTGCCAATCTCTGACCTACTCTTCTGACCATAGCGGTCTGAGTAGCATTCGTGGATTTTTTAGCCGAAGCCATATACTTTGTATATTCCTGATTAGAGAGGCTCAACACCTGCTCATCAGAAACTGAAATACGATGAGTACGACCTGTCAGTGGTACTTGCTGGGTGGTTCCACAGGAAGCCAACACCAATGATGTCATTGCCACAAGGGCAAGATTCTTTAAACTTTTCATCTTCTCTTTGATTTAAAAAACTCCTAAATTGACTGAATTATATAATATAACTCTACTCTTATGCAAAAATAACGTTTTTCTAAATAACTTCCAAACAATTGATAAACTTTTTGAAAGGAAATCGCTATTTTATAACTTTCTTTTCAATGTGATGACGGTCATTTCAGGCCATGCTCCCAAACGGAAAGGGAAAGAACCACCGATACCGGCGGATACATAGAGCATCTGGGCACCCCGCCTATAAATACCTCCCCACTCCTTGAAAGCCAGACGGGCTGGTGTCAATTTACCTATGAGAATCTGTCCAGCATGGGTATGACCGGAAAGGGTAAGATGTATGCCAGCCTTCAGAGCCTCCTTGCGCCAATGATGTGGGTCGTGGGTCAACAGTATTTTGAAAGCTTTCTTATCTACGATTCCTTTCATTGCCTTTTTCAAGTTGGCACGATTAGAGAAAGGTGGATTTCCAGCATTCTCTACTCCTATTATCTCAATACTTGCCAGTCCATGCGATAAGGTAACATGCTCATTCATCAACTGAGTCCAGCCCAACTCCTTCTGAAATCCGAAAAGTTTTTTGCGGTTTCGCTTTAAAGCGCCAATGGTATGATTGTTATCATACTCACAATAATCATGATTTCCCCATACCGAATAGATTCCATCGGGAGCATGAAGTTGTTTTAATGTTTCCAGATATGGAGTTACTTCTGTAGCAGAGTTATTGACTAAATCTCCAGTAAAAACCATCAGTTCAACACCTTCATTATTGGCACATTCCACCACTTTTTCTACGAAATCCGTATCTTTGGGAAAAGTACCCAAATGAAAATCCGTGAAATGCAGTATCTTATAACCATCAAAATAGGGAGGTAAATCCGGTGACGAATAGGTGATCTGTTTCACTTCCAACTTTCTCCATCCCTTCGTGAAACCAAATATGAATCCCCCTATCATAAACAAGGCAGGAAGAATGGCTACCCACCAAGGCAAAAATAGAGACAAAAGGATATAAACAATCTTTGGCATCACAGAAAAAAGAATCATCGTAAAAAGCACCCTCACAGAAAGTCTATGATATACGCCAAATTGCAGTCCTGTTTCTGCCAGAAGAAGCAAAGCTGATGGTATCCACCAGGCTACTGCCAAAGCTAAAGGCCAAGTAGAAACGGCATCAAACCACAACCAGAAGTCGGGAACTAATGCCAACCCCAGCATCATGATAATATATAGTAATGATCTAAAAAGCTTTTTCATGGTGCAAAAATACAAAAAAAGGATGAGACTCTATCATGGAGCCCCATCCTTTTTTATATTAAATCTGTATTTTCTTCTTGATAAGAATTCTATACCTTAATGATGTTATGCATTAGCTGCTACAGAAATCCAATCGAATACACATGAACAGATACCGAATGCAACGATACCTACTGTGCAAATGGCAAGCGCCAACTTTGTTGAGCAAGCGCTCTGGAAAGTAGGCAGCGGATTATCGCTGTGCTTGATAAACATTGCCTTCACGATAAGCAAGTAGTAGTACAAGCTCAATACGGTGTTAACCAAAGCGATGAATACTACGCCATAAGCCCATGCTCCAAGAGTGGTGTGAATATCTGCACCCTGAACGGCTGCCATAAACACGAAGAACTTTGAGAACATACCTGCAAATGGAGGAATACCACCCAATGAGAACAAAGCCAATGTCATCAGGAATGCCAAACGTGGATTGGTCTTGTACAAACCGTTGTAGCTGTCCATCATAACTGTACCATTGTTGTGCTCCTCAACAGCTGAGATAATGGTAAACACGCTCAAGTTGGCAACTACATAAATCAATACATAGTATGTCAGAGCTGTCATGCTCATTGCTGAGTTACCAACCACAGCCAACATGATGTAACCTGCCTGAGAGATAGAAGAGAATGCCATGAAACGCTTCAAGTCACTCTGACGGATAGCAAAGAGGTTGGCGATAGTGATAGAAAGTACAATGACGATGTAAAGCAATACAGTCCAGTACTCTACCATTGGAGCAAATACCTTCATGAGGATAGCACAGAGAGTAAATGCAGCAGCACCCTTAGAAACTACAGAGAGATAACCTGTAACTGTAGTTGGAGCACCCTGATATGAATCAGCTGTCCAGAAGTGGAAAGGAACCAAGGAAATCTTGAAGCCCAAACCACTGAAGAAGAACACCATACCAGCAATGGTCAATGGAGATGCAGAGATAACCTTTGCAACATCATCGAAATACAAAGTACCGCAAGCAGCATAAAGCAAAGAGATACCATAAATCATCACACCACTTGAGAATGTAGCAGTAAGGATGAACTTAGCACCAGCTTCAGCTGAATTGTGACGATACTTATCGAATGCTACCAAGCAAGCCATTGGCACAGATGCCATCTCAAGACCGAGGAAGAACAGGAGGAAGTGGTTGGCACTTACCATCATATTCATACCAAGCAAGGTAGAGATAATCAACATATAGAACTCACCCTCCTTGAAGGCTGTGTCCTTACGGCTCAACCACTCCTTGGCCTGTACCAACACGATGAGGGTACCGAGAGCAAGGATAGTCTTCAAGACACCGACAGCAGGACCTGTTGTGTACATGCCGCCAAATGCCTCTGTGGCTTCTGTTGGGAAGATATTGATGACAATGTGAGCCACCATCAAGAGACATACCAGAGGATTGAACCACTTACGGTCTGCGCTCTTGGAACTGCAGAAGTCAGCAAAGAAAGTGATCAGCAGAACTACCATCAGGGTAGCTTCTGGAATCATATTTAAAAATTGACTGTAATTCATTTCTTCTGATATTTATTACATAATTACACTAAAGATAGGACCTACTGCGTCCATGATAATCTCCTCTGCCCAGAGTGGGAACATACCGAGACCTGCTACACAGGCAATCAGACCTGCTACTGCAATACGCTCATCCCATGTTGCATCGTGGAGTTTCTCCAACTTTGGATTAGGAACCTTCTGATAAAGGATCTTACCTACACAACGCAAGATGTAAACCGCTGTTACTACGATAGAAGTACATGCGATGATGGTACATACACGGTGGAACATATCTGCATTCTGGAATGAACCTACGAAGATGGTCATCTCAGCTACGAAACCAGAGAAACCTGGCAAACCGAGGTTAGCCAAACCTGCTACAGCATAACCTACTGAGAGGAATGGGATAATCTTCATCAAACCACCCAAGTAGCGAACGTCACGTGTACCAGCCTGATGATAAATCATACCGATAACGGCGAAGAAGAGGGCGGTCATCAAACCATGAGACAACATCTGGAGAATAGCACCAGTTGCAGCTGTCTGGGTCATCATGCAGAGTGCGAAGAGCACCATACCACAGTGAGATACAGAAGAGTAAGCGTTGATGTACTTCAAGTCAGTCTGTACACAAGCTGACAAAGCACCATAAACGATTGAGATGGTTGTCAATACCAAGAATACCTTAATCCAGAAACCATGAGTAGCTGCTGGCAAAAGGAACATAGCGATACGGAAGCAACCATAACCACCCAACTTCATCAATACACCGGCATGCAACATAGATACGGCTGTTGGCGCACTTGCGTGACCATCAGGAGACCATGTATGGAATGGGAACAAAGCTCCAAGAATACCGAAACCGATGAAGAGCAATGGGAAGAATACATTCTGAACGCTCTCAGGAATAGCGTGAGCACCATGGGTATGGTGAGCGATATCCAGGATTTCGAATGTCTGAGCACCACTGTAGAAATAGATACCCAAGATACCGATAATCAAAAGAGCAGAACCACCCATCAACATCAAAGTCAACTTCATGGCAGAATACTCCTTTGCACCACTACCCCATACACCGATGAGGAGATACATAGGAATCAGCGCAACCTCATAGAACATGAACATGGTGAACATGTCGATAGAGATGAAGAAACCAT
>CAMBBY010000149.1 GCA_945863825.1 uncultured Prevotella sp.
GCTCGGAGATGTGTATAAGAGACAGTACATATTTTGAGCGATGATTTCCGGTCGTGGTCATTATTTCTGATGACCCCTCCCTTTTCCCAAAATCATTATTTGTAAGTATTGCGAATCTGTCTAAATAGTAGTACCTTTGCAACTCAATTTTATATCAGTGATTCATTAATTTATAACAATTTACTATTTAGACTTTTAAGAATGGAAATGAAGAATTTGTACTGGGGAAAGACCATCGGATCTATCCTCATCATCCTGCTCCTGATGCCGCTCGGACATGCGCTCATGATCATCATGGAACATACGCTCGAACCTACCACGCTGCACTACTCGGCTTTCGCGATGGGTTTTGTGGGACTCATCGTCACCATCTGCGGCGTGTTCGTGAAAGGGGATACGAAACAGACTTGCTATGGAATGGCTGGTGCACTGCTCTTCTGGACCGGATGGGTGGAATTTCTTTTTGCCTACTACGCTCAGAGATACGGCGTGCACTGCGACCTGGTGGGCAACGGCATCGTGCAGACGGCTACGGAATATGTGAACGGTGTGGGGGTTCAGCATACTTATACGCTCAACGGCACTCCCATCGAGGAATTCGGACGTGCGGAACTCAAGGAAATTCGCGGTTCCCGACCTGAATACCTCATCATGCCTGCCTCATTCGGTATGTGGATGATGTTTATCGTGATGTACGTTTTCTGCACCAAGACGGGTTGCGATTTCATCCGTTGGATTCAAAACCACTGTGGTGTGAAAGAACGTGTGGAACTGCGTCCGATGGCCCATCATCCTGCCATCGTCACCTTTATGGAATGGAACATCATGATGTGGGGATTGTACCTGCTGCTCATGTTCTGCTACGACCCTGTCTTCCTCGGTTCTACTCACCCTATTACCTACGCCGTGGGCATTCTCTGCCTGATAGGTTCGGGCATGATCTTCAAGAAGGAACTGCACATCAAGAGCTGGGGCAGAAACCTGAGAATGGCACTTGCCAACGTGATCGTGCTCTGGTCGGCTGTGGAGATAGCTGCACGCAACGGCTTCTTCAAGGAGATATGGGTGGACCCGGGAAATCACGTCGTGGAGATGGTGGGAATCCTGGTGGTTTTCATCGGTCTGATAGCCGGCTTCTGGTTCTACAGTGGCAAAGACCAATCTGCAGAAATCGTGGATTAGAATTTTAGAGATATTCCGTCTAATACCTACAAATGGGGATTAGGCGGAATACATATTTTTAGGTATTGCACATTCCGGAGAAACCTTGTACCTTTGCACCCCGAAAAGGAACTGAAGGCCTGTGACGGGCTGCCGATTCCTCTATTCTTCCCCATCAAGGGAACAACTCAATAAAAGGTAATAGATTAGTAATTTAAACGAAAGATTGTATAAAATGAAGAAATTCTTTACGCTTATTTTTGCCACTATGTTGGCTTCCTCTATGTCGGCTCAGATGCATGGTGATGTGAATAATGAAGAGGTGAGCAGTCCGATAACCGTGAGCATTGGCGGAATGATGAACTATGAGAATGCGGGCGTTACTTATCAGGTGCGCAAGTATATGGATGGCGAGACGCAGAAGATGGACGTGACCGTGCCTACCTATACGCTTGACAATACTGTGATGGGCAACATGACGCTCGGCTCTTACACTATCAAGGGACTGACCTACGATGAGGCGAAGGGTGGTTTCTATCGCGACTACAAAAACGACGGTCTGAAATTCCACGTTGTCTGTGAAGGTGGAAGCATGAATATGGACAAAGATTATAGCTTCAACCCCGAGAAGGACAATAATATCCTCGTGAAGTATGAAGGCAGCAAGGTGAGCGACATCATCAACAGATTCCAGATGGGCTCTATGCCTTTCTATATCTCAACCAACTTCAAGGCGGTGACCAACGGCATCGGTGCAGTGAAGGGCGAGACTGCCAAGGGCAACGGCAAAATGTACAACCTGCAGGGTCAGATGGTAGGTGACAACTATAAGGGCGTGGTCATCATCAACGGTAAGAAATTCCTAAAAAAATAATTTTGATAAACTTGTTTAGCAGATGATATTTCATACGATCATGAATTATCTCAAAATGACCGTTGCTGGAGTGGGAATCCTGATGCTCACTTCCTGCAACGGTATTTTTGATGATATCTACGACCAGCCGAAGGAGATAGTGCCGGCGAAAGGTCAGCTTCTGATAGATGCTACCAGTTGGACAGACTGGTATTATGTGGACCTGAACCTGCTGCAGCGACTCACCGAGGCGGGGGATGAGGAGGCGCTGATGAAAGCGCAGACGGAATTTGTGGCTTATCCGATTCCGATGACTGCCACCGGCGAGAAGGACGAGTCGGAGGCGGGACATGAGGCAGCTACACAGGGCAGAAAGGCGGGACAATATATGTACTGGTTTGATGTCTTCGGCGAGGGCTACCAGAAGAATTCCTTCTCCTATTATACGCCTACTGAGGGACAGGAGGAGCCTGAGGAATGGACCCTGGCCGTACACCGCAACAACGTGAGAACCAACGGCGGGGCTGTGCTGGAGACTTCCTATACTTCGATGGACGAGCTGCCGGAGAGCAGCGAGGCTTTCAGAAACATGAACTTCCAGGAGGATGAATGGAGCGAAAACCTGGTGTGGGACAGTCAGGACCTGATGCTGATGGGCTACGTGCCTTCGCAGGGCATCTGCGTGAACAAGGTGCTCTCATCATGGCTCAGCATGAAGATTCCGCCTATGCCGCCTGCTTTCAGTCTGAACAATCATGTGTTTATCCTGCGCCTCAAGGACGGTACTTATGCTGCCCTGCAGCTGGAAAACTATCTGTCGCAGGAGGGTAAGAAGTGTTTTCTCACCATCAACTACAAGTATCCTTATTAGTAAATGCAAAGGGTTTCCGATGCAATCTTGATTTTAGAAATAACAATGAAGAAATATATTTTATTCTCCATGCTCTTGGCTGGGGCTGTGCCGGCTGCGGCTGCGATGGAATCGGATGATGCTTACGTGGACTCCGTATGTCGACAGTTTGACCTCAACGAGGTGGTGGTGACGGGTACTCGTACGCCTAAATTCCTGAAGGATACGCCGATTCAGACGCGCGTAATCAATGCCAAAGAACTTGCCCGACTGGATGCTACCAATGTGCAGGACTTGCTGCAACAGGAACTGCCGGGCGTGGAATTCTCGTATGCGATGAACCAACAGACCCATCTCAACTTCTCCGGTTTCGGAGGACAGGGTGTGCTCTTTCTCGTGGACGGCGAGAGACTGGCGGGAGAGACGATGGACGATGTGGATTTCACCCGTCTGAACATGGATAATGTGGAACGTATCGAGATCGTGAAGGGTGCGGCTTCGGCGCTCTATGGCAGCAATGCTACGGGCGGCGTAATCAACATCATCACCAAGCGCAACCGACAGCCCTGGACGCTCAACGTGAACGCCCGATATGCTAAGCACAACGAGCAGCGATATGGGGCTTCGTGGGGGCTGAACTCGAAGCATTGGAACAATATGCTTTCTGCCCACTTCAACCGCATGGACAATTACGATGTGCACAGTGCGGCGAATCCCGTGACCCGCATTATATCTACCGTATATGGGGACAAGACGGTCAACCTGAAGGAGCAGCTGACGTGGAGTCCTGCCAGCAACTTCAGGCTGACAGGGCGTGCGGGATATTTCTTCCGTGAAACGGTGAGGTCGGCCGACCTGCCTGAACGCTACCGTGACTTCTCGGGCGGTCTGCGCATGAACTGGCAGATGTCTGATGCTGACGGCCTGCAAGCAAGTTATGCGTTCGACCAGTATGACAAGTCGGACTATCAGCGCATCACCCGTCTGGACATCCGTGACTACAGTAATGTGCAGAATTCCTTCCGCCTGCTCTACAATCATACTTTCGGGGATGGCGACGTGCTGACCGTGGGGTCCGACCTGCTGCACGACTATCTCTTCAACACTAATCTGGAAGGGGAGACCAGAAAGCAGGACAGTTGGGATCTCTTTGCCCAGTACGACTGGCGCCTCAACGACCGGTGGGAGCTGGTGGGTGCGCTGCGCTACGACTACTTCTCCGACGGCAAGGATTCTCATCTCACGCCGAAGCTGAACATTTGTTACAAGCCATTGCGCAATCTTGCCATCCGTGCCGGCTATGGTATGGGATTCAGGGCGCCTACGCTGAAGGAGAAGTACTACAACTTCGATATGTCGGGCATCTGGATCGTGGAGGGCAACGAGCATCTGAAATCGGAGGTGAGCCACAACTTCAATCTCTCGGCTGAATATACGAAGGGCCACTACAACTATACGGCCTCTATATATTATAATAAGGTGAAGAACAAGCTTTCTACGGCGGCTCCTTATTTCAAGACGGCGGAAGACAAGCTGCCTTACCTGCCTTATTCTAATCTGGACGACTACAGCGTGTGTGGTGGTGAAGTAGGGGCACAGGCGAAATGGAACAATGGTCTGGGTGCTCGCATCACTTATGCTTATACGAAGGAGCAGTTGGCGAAGGACAAGGACGGGAATTCCATCAACAACCAGTATATTCCTGCCCGTGAGCATGCACTGAACGTGCGCATGGACTACGATCGCCAGATAAGCAGCAACTATGGGCTGAACATCGGTTTGCAGGGGCGTGTGCTTTCGGGTGTGGAGAATGTGGAATACAAGGACTATTATGATGTGAGCAAGGGCACGATCTCCGTGGAATATCCTGCCTACACGCTCTGGAAACTCTCGCTGGTGCAGCGCATCGGCAAGGCGGTGAAGGTGAATGCTGCGCTGGATAATCTCTTCGGTTATAAGCCTAAGTTTTATTATCTGAATAGTCCGATTACGGATGGTGTGACCTTCCAGATAGGAGTTTCCATTGATATTGACAAGTTTTTCTAATGTTCATTTAGGAAATTCTCAAGTTGTCTTTAGGAAACTTACTGAAATTAACTATAATTTCTTCTGCATAATAAAAATCCCAATCCACGGAATTTATTCCAAAGGATTGGGATTTGTTCTTTTTCTATTTTCTTTTTTTCTTCTTTCGCTTC
>CAMBBY010000150.1 GCA_945863825.1 uncultured Prevotella sp.
TACACAAGGAGTATCGTCGGCAGCGTCAGATGTGTATAAGAGACAGCTGCGGTGCACCTATGGAGATGTCGACAGACATCAGTAAGAAATGTACCAACTGCGGCAAACAGGTTTGGCCTTCCCTCGCCACAGCCATCATCGTACTCATCCACAAGGGCGATGAGGTGCTTCTTGTTCATGCCCGCAACTTCAAGGGTAATTTCGACAGTCTCGTAGCAGGATTCGTTGAAACTGGTGAGAGTCTGGAGGAAGCCGTTCACCGTGAGGTGATGGAGGAAACCGGACTCACCATTACCAATATCAAATACTTCGGTTCCCAGCCGTGGCCTTATCCGAGCGGACTGATGATTGGTTTTACAGCCGATTACGCAGATGGGGAGATTCATCTTCAGAAAGAAGAACTCTCCCGCGGAAGATGGTTTAGGAAGGACAACCTCCCTACCCTCCCCGAGAAACTTTCCATCGCCAGAAAGCTCATTGATGCCTGGTTGGAGGAAAAATAATTCATTAACGGTAAAACATGTAGGTGTATGTCAACGAATAAAGATAAACTCTGGAATGCAAACTATGTGAAGGTGATGACAACCAATTTCCTGTTGTACTTTGCCTTCTACCTTCTTACTCCCCTGCTCCCACTCTATCTGAGCGAGACTTTCGGAGCAACGAAGGATACCATTGGAATCGTACTGAGCGGCTATACCGTGGCAGCTCTCATCATCCGACCATTCAGTGGATATGTAGTCGATAGTTTCTCCCGAAAAAAGGTGCTCATGTTCTGTTTGTCGGGCTTTGCCATCTTCTTTGCCGGTTATATCGCCGCTGGCACCATCCTCATGTTTGCCATTTGCCGTACCCTTCATGGCGGTCCTTTCGGTGCAGTCACGGTAGCCAACAGTACCTGTGCCATCGATGTACTCCCTTCGAGCCGCCGCAATGAAGGTATCGGTCTCTATGGATTGAGCAATAACTTCGCCATGGCTATTGCTCCATCCATAGGAATTTATCTCCACGATTTCGTGGGGAGCTACATGGTTCTTTTCTGGATAGCCTTTTTGGTGGCTTTAGCCTCAGTGGTCATCGCAGGAACCATCCGCTTGCCCGAAAAGGAAATTATCAAAAACAAGGAGAAACTCTCTTTCGACCGTTTCTTCCTGACCCGTGCTTGGTTGCTCGCCATCAATATCGCCATGTTTGGTTTCTGTTGGGGAGTACTCAGCAACTACCTTGCCATCTACAGCAAGGAGGAATTGGGCATTACGGGAGGAACCGGCACCTATTTTGCCATTCTTTCCATCGGTCTCTTCACCTCCCGTCTGCAAGGTCGTAAGGCATTGAGCCAAGGCAAGTTAACTCAGAATGCAGCCGAAGGTATGTGTATCTCTCTTGTGGGATTTCTTCTCTTCGTAAGCGTTCATCATCCGATAGCTTATTATCTCTCTGCTGCCCTCATCGGACTGGGCAATGGACACCTCTACCCTGCTTTCCTCAACATGTTTATCAATGTAGCCCGCCATGACCAGCGAGGTACTGCCAACAGTAGTATTCTTACCGGTTGGGATTTAGGCTTCGGTATCGGTTGTCTTTTAGGAGGCGTCGTGGCAGAACATTTCAGTTACAATACAACTTTCTGGATGGTAGCGATAGAAAATGCTGCCAGTGTTGCCCTTTTTTTCCTCGCTTCCAAAAAATTCTTTGAGAAAAGAAGAATGGAATAGAAAACCGAAATTTTAGAAAAAATATAAATATAATTCAAAATTAATTCAAGTTTCGCAAATTCAGAAGTTAAAGGCGTTATCACTCCCTATGGTCGCTGAAGAGTTAAGACTATAGTCTTTTTGACGTAGTTTTTTAAGCAACAAGACATACGTCTTAACTTTCTTAACTCCTTTAACTTCCTTATATACGAAAGTTCAGTGACTTTATATATTCCTTCAAAGATATGATTAACAATTTGGGATAAAATCTAGAAGGAATAAATTAAAAGTGAGTACAGAGATAAAAAAATCGCTTCTTTCGAGTCTTTTCGAAAGAAGCGATTTTTTGTTATCATTTAAACGATTTTTTATCCTTTAGATGTGGCATCATTTAGAATGGAAGATCGTCTGCACTACCACCAGCATTGGCATCAGCAGCAGGAGCTGCATTCTGAGCTGGAGGGAATGGAGCTGTAGCACCACCAGCAGGAGCAGCAGGAGCACCCATTGGAGGGAATGGAGCTGCACCAGGCTGAACACCACCCATCATGCCAACAGCATTAGGATCTACCTTTACTACATTCCAGGCACGTACATTGTTAAACCAACGACCATTATATTCGTGAGCATCAATATCGAATGAAACATTAATCTCCTCACCACTCTGTATGTTGAACTGAGCCAGACGGTCAGCACCAAATACGTCAAACACTAATTTCTTAGGATATTGCTCGTGAGTCTCGATGACAAACGACTGCGACTTCCACTCGCCTCTTGCAGAGACACCGCTTCTTTCAGGCAAAACGGCAATGACCTTTCCTTGTAATTCCATATATTTCTCGATTAATATTTTGTTTTAAAAACGAAGAAAGTTACCTTTCAGTTTGCGAAATTACTAAAAATAGTTCAAAAACTAAAACATTTCTCTGTTTTTTTTGCCTATAACCGATATTTTTTGTATTTTTGTGCTCATATTACAGCTTTTAGGAAACAACAAGTTGCCTACTGGCTCGTCATATAACAGAAACAATAGAGTAATAACAACAATATCAGTAACAGATAATATTAAAAATACAAAATACTCATGAGATTTACATTATCCAGTACTGCGTTGAGCAATAAGCTCAACATGCTTGCCAAGGTCATCGGTGGAAAGAACTCTCTGCCTATCCTTGACTGTTTCTTATTCCAAGTAGCCGGAGGCGAGATGACCATCACAGCCAGCGACAGTGACAATATTCTCAAGACTACCATCGAACTCACAGAGTGCGACGGTGAAGGAGAATTCTGTATCCCTAACAAGGTTATCCTCGAATCTCTCAAGGAACTCCCTGAGCAGCCACTCGATTTCGATATCGATACTGAGGGCACCTTGGCTATCAAGATCTTATACCAGAATGGTCTCTATAACTTTACAGCGCAAAGTGCTGATGAATATCCTCGCACACAGAGCGTTAACGATGCTGCACATACCGTAGCCATCGACGCAGCTATGCTCATCGACAATATCACCCGTACCCTCTTTGCTACTGCCAACGACCAGTTGCGCCCTGTGATGAATGGTATCTACTTCGATTTAACACCAGAATCACTCAACATCGTAGCCAGTGACGGACATAAGTTGGTACGCAACAAGAACTTCACTATCAAGAGCGATACTCCTGCTGCTTTCGATCTTCCTAAGAAGCCAGCTACACTCCTGAAGAACATCCTCTCACGCGAAGAAGGTGACGTAACCATCAAGTTTGATGAGAAGAGTGCAGAAATTCTCTTTACAGACGGCAGTTTGAGATGTATTCTCTACGAGGGAAAATACCCAAGCTACAACTCTGTGATTCCAAACAACCCTAACGAGGTGACTGTAGATCGCCGTGCCCTGATCAGTGCCTTGCGCCGTGTCATGCCATTCGCCAGCGAAAGCAGCCAGTTGGTTCGCCTCAAGATAGACAACAACCACATGGAGGTTTCATCAGAGGATGTAGATTTCGCTACATCAGCCAAGGAACAGCTCGTATGCGAGTCAAACAATACCAACATGAGCATCGGGTTCAAGGGCAGCAGCTTGCAGGAGATTCTCAACAACCTCAGTAGCGAGCAGGTGATTATCCAACTTGCAGACCCAAGTCGTGCCGGTATCATCGTTCCAGCCGAACAGCCTGAAAACGAAGATGTCCTCATGCTGCTCATGCCTATGTTGCTCAACGACTAATCACGCAGAGAAAGGAAAAGAAAGAAAATGAAACTGAATCTTAAGAAACCATTGATCATCTTTGATTTGGAGACTACGGGTCTCGACTTCATCAAAGACCGTATCATACAGATGTCATATATTAAGGTCAGTCCAGACGGCACGGAGGTTCGAAAGAACCTCTTTGTCAATCCGGGAAGACCAATTCCACAAGAGGTGGTAGAACTGACTGGTATCAGCGATGAGGACGTGAAAGACGCGCCTACCTTCAAGCAGTTGGCTGCCACACTTGAACAGGAATTTACCGGTTGCGACTTTGCCGGTTACAACTCCAACCATTTCGATGTTCCTATGCTCGCAGAAGAGTTCCTCCGTGCAGGCATCGACTTCGACTTCAACAAGTGCCGCCTCATCGACGCACAGACCATCTTCATGAAGATGGAGCGACGCAACTTAGCTGCAGCCTATAAGTTCTATTGCGGCAGAAAGATGGAGGAAGACTTCGAGGCTCACCGTGCCGACCAGGATACAGAGGCTACCTACCGTGTACTCATGGGTGAATTGGACAGATATGCTCCAGGCGTACAGGAAGAACCGGACCGTGTACTCAACAATGACATGGATGAACTCGCTGCATTCTCTAAGCAGAAAGACAACGTAGATTTCGCCGGACGCATCATCTGGAAAGAAGTAGTGGATGCCAACGGAAAAGCAGTGCTCGACGAGAAAGGTGAACCACTCAAGCACGAGGTGTTCAACTTCGGTAAGTACAAAGGTTGGGATGTGGCAGAAATCCTTTCCAAGGACCCAGGCTATTACACCTGGATATTAGGAAGTGAATTTACCTACAACACCAAGCAGGTACTCACCCGCATCCGTCTCCGTGAGTACAACAAACGAATGGGAAAGTAATTTCTTCTAATCACAGATTATGTTAAAAGGAAAGAAAATCGTATTGGGCATCACAGGCTCGATTGCAGCCTATAAAGCATGCCTGATTATACGAGGATTCATCAAGCGGGGCGCTGAGGTTCAGGTGGTCATCACTCCTGCCGGAAAGGAGTTTATTACCCCTATCACCCTCTCTGCCCTCACTCATAAACCCGTGGTAAGCGAGTTCTTCTCTCAGCGCGACGGCACATGGCACTCGCACGTGGATCTCGGACTGTGG
>CAMBBY010000151.1 GCA_945863825.1 uncultured Prevotella sp.
TTGCACACGTAAACAACAAGTTTTTTAATTATTAAAGGCAAAAATACAATAAAAAATTAAGTTATGCAAGTAAAAAAAATAAAAATTATCAAAGTTTCGCTTGAAGGACGAAAAAAACTTGCCGAGCGGTATGGTTGCAGCAGAGAGTCCATTTACAACGCTTTAGGGTTTAGAAGTCAAAGCAAGCAATCCGAATACATCAGGCAGGATGCCTTGAAGGAGTTCGGAGGAGTTGTAGTAGATAAGGTGCTATTCTATTAGAAGAAGGAGGTGAATATGAACGAAATCGTTTACCGAGGTAAAAGCGACCAACCTCTAACAAATAGCAAACTGGTTGCTGAGGTCTTTGAGAAACCTCATGATAATGTTCTTAAAGCGATAAGGAAGATGCTTCAAGTAGGTATCGTTAAAAATAACGAGACCCCGATGTTTGAAGAAACGACCTACGTAAACGAGCAGAACAAACAGAGTTATCCTATGTTCGTCATGAACCAAGATGGTTTCACCCTGCTGGCGATGGGATTCAACGGAAAGAAGGCGATGGAGTTCAAACTGAAATACATTGAAGCCTTTAACGCTATGAAGAGACAGATTGAGCAATCAAAGCCATCCGTCCCTCAGAATTATCTCGAAGCTCTCAAGTCTCTGGTAAAATCAGAGGAAGAGAAGCAGCAGTTGGCATTGGAGAACCGAAAGCAGCAACAAGAGATCCTAACTATCAGTAAGGAGAACATGGAACTTGGAAACAAGATTACCGAGATGCTTCCAAAGATAAGCTATTACGACCAAATCTTACAGAGCAATGCCACAATGACCATCACCCAGATAGCGCAGGACTACGGTATGAGTGCCATCAAGATGAACAAGCAACTGGAAGCGATGAAGATTCAGCATAAGATGAGAGGTCAGTGGATATTGTATGGACAGTTCCTTACTGGCGGATACGTTCATAGCAGAGCAGTTGACATCATACGTTCAGACGGAAGACATGACGTGAAGTACAACACCGAGTGGACAACAAAGGGAAGAATATTCCTTTATGAAGCTCTCAAAGAGAAAGGCATTCTACCATTGATAGAGAAGGAGGAAACTCCAAACGATAAGGCAGTATTCAACTAAAAATAAATAAGGATGCGAATATGAAACTTACTCTAAAGGGAAACGCTATCAAAAAGGTACATAAAGACAACTCTATTGATTTACTCTGTAATGAGGAGCAGTTATATGAATGTCTTGACAATGTACGTATAGGACTTATTGCAAAATATCTATTTATGAGATTGAACAATGGAAATGCGTATAAAGGTAAGACTTAAAGATGATAGCATTGAGGTTTCCTGCTCAAAAAACAGAAAGAGAGTAGATATGACTATACCCTCAAATATTTCTAACATAGCAGGAGTACTTGTTGAAGTGAGTACAAAAATGATAAAGTACAACAATCAAAGAAGGAGGTAAAATGATAGACCAAGAGATTAAAGAGCAGTTAGACCGCATCGAGCAATACGCAATGATAGCGGCAAAGAATATGCTCAACATAAAAGAAGCGGCATTCATCCTTAACATGACCGTAGATGGTGTGAGGTATAACGTGCGAAATAACACTCTTCCATACTATAAGCCTAACGTCCATCGGCTTTACTTCAAGAAGAGCGAGTTAGAGGACTGGATGATGCAGAACCGCTCAAAGAGCATGACAGAGATAGAATCAGAGGCAGCAGCCTATTGTTCAACACATTAATAAAATTATAATATGTTTTCGACAATCATGTTAATATTATCAATCACAATGCTTTGCGTATTGATCAACGAGATATACCGTTCCTTCAAAGAATGGGGTAAGTAATAACAGGGTGGGTGAACCTCAAAAGTTCATAGGAATATATCATGTTCGTTATTAATCAGTCTCATCTCCGTGGAGGTTTTTTGAAGCTCACTACTTCCACCCACCACAATATCCTGTATTGTTTTGTAGTTGTTCTTTGACGCAAGTAGTTCAGTTGGTAGAACAGAAGGTTCCCCATCCTTCGAGGTCGTGGGTTCGAGTCCCACCTTGCGTCCAAAAGCCAGATACCGAGGCATTGTTTCGGATAGGATAAACCTTCCTTGAGAGGTACTCGTAGCCAAAAGCAGCGTATGCAACCACAACATACGATTAGACGAGGAAGTGGCAGGACTATTACCTACACCGCTACAGGTGGAATTGGGAACGTCTTGGAGTTCACTTGTGAAGAAGCAGGCCTGATGCCGAGACCCTTGTAAGAGGTAGCACAAAGGCAGGAGCGCACAACTACAATAAAGTTCTAATGCAGCCAGTACGAAACATAGCACTGGGAGTCCTAAGCCTCCATGAATGCAGAAGGGAACTTAAAGACACATGTCCTTAGGCGAAAGCGTGGCCCGACTTGTGTCTTTTGGAGCATGAATGGAATTAAAAGCCTCGGAACATGCTCCTTTTTTTCGCAGATATATCATATTCCTATACATTTACATTTTTGCGGTAGCGACCGCTCAACTTGCTATAAGACTCCCCCCACCATTCGTGAGAACCGTGGGGTTTTATTTTGAAAGTCAAACAATTAAAATATTATGCTTATGAACAATTCAACAAGTGGAAATTATCCACCAGGCGCAGCCAACGACCCATTCGCACCTTACAATCAGCCTGAATATCCTGAGTATCAGGACTACGATGTTACGGCATCATTCACGCTCGACAAATCGTTTACTGTTACTTCTTCTTCCGATGATGAGGAAGACATCAAGCAAGACCTCATTGAAGCCTACATGACACCTTTAGACCTCATCAACGAACTGAAAAAGAGACTGCAACGTGAGTTGAAATCAGACCCATACAACAAGCGAATCAAGAAGCTCATCAAGGAGTGTGATGGATGGACGTGTGACTGCGACATCTGTGTAACTAACTAATATAATAAGATATGAAAGAACTTATAACAATTCAGTCTGAACTGAAAGCCCCGAAAACACAATACAATAAGTTCGGTGGCTACAAGTATCGCAAGGCAGAGGACATCCTTGAAGCGGTCAAACCCTTACTGGCAAAGCAGAAATGTACCCTCATCATTACAGATGATATTGTAATGGTTGGCAGTCGCATATACGTGAAGGCTACCGCTACTATCAAGAATGAGAAGGGCGAGTACGAGACATCTACTGGATGGGCAAGAGAAGAGGAAACAAAGAAAGGTATGGACGGTAGTCAGATTACTGGAGCTTCATCATCCTATGCCAGAAAATATGCGCTCAACGGACTCTTGGCTATTGACGATAATGCAGATTCCGATACAACCAACGATGGCCAGCATCAAGCAGCGCAGCAGCAAGCAAGCCCACAAGCACAAGCCGCTCAACCTGCCAAACAGACAGCAACAACTCAGTATCACCCTAACGACATCAACGAAGCGATACAGATGGTATCACGATGCGTAAACAAGGACAACCTTGTATGGGTAATGCAGACATACAAGCCGTTGATGAGTAACGCACAATTCATGCAGACACTATCTGCTAAGAGAAAGGAATTGGGAATATGAAAACAAAGGAAATAAAGCTAAAGAAAAGCAAGGTGGTGTTCGATGAGATCAACCACACTTACCATCTTGGTAAGAAAGAGATGTCAGGTATCACTGGAACGCTCATCAAGTTTGCCTTCCCTGATACATATAAGGACATACCAGACAGTGTGTTGGCTAAGGCTGCAGAACGTGGTGAAATGATTCACAACTCCTTTGAGCTATTCTGCACTATCTTTGGTTCGGACATAAGCGCATATCCGAATCCGACACAGGAGATACGTGACTTCAGCGACATGCTGCATGCTTACGAACTGCATCATGTGGATAGCGAGTATCTTGTAACAGATAACAAGTATTTCGCATCATCCATAGATGGTGTGTTCGCTGACAACGAAGGAAATATATACCTTGTCGACTACAAGACCACATCCACCCTGCACTATAACAACGTTTCTCTCCAGCTATCCATCTATGCCAAATGGTTCGAGCAGATGAATCCCAATCTAAAAGTGAAGGAGATTGTCTGTATGTGGTTCAAGGATGGAAAGAGTAAGTTCCAACCACTGCCAAGAGTATCTGATGAGACAATAACGAACCTAATCCATGCTTATCTCAAAGACGATACAGACTATCACTACAACGTGGAAGTACCTGAGCAGTTCTCTGTCCTTGAGCAGGAGTACAGACTCCTAACGGCACGAATAGACGCAATGAAACTTCGTCAGGATTCTATCAAGGAGCAGTTGATGTGCCTGATGGAAGAGAATAAACAGAAGTCTATCAAGACCAATATCGGTACATACTCTTACGTGGAAGCTACAACCAAGAAAACTTTCGACACTAAACTTTTCAAGGATACAGAGCCAGACCACTACGAGCATTATCTCAAGGAGGTAGAAACCAAACCGTCAATCAGAATCAAACTTAATTAAGCAACAATATGAATATAACTTTTACAGGCAAGATTATTGCCGTAGGACAAGTGCAGATGGGCACTTCGCAAAACGGACAACAATGGAGTTCGTGCGAGTATGTAATAGAGGAATTGAACCAGCAATATCCTTCACGATCCGTCTTTCAGGTGTTCGGGTCGGACAAGTTACAGCAGTTCAATATCCAGGCAGGAGAGATTATCACTGCTCATATCGGTTTGAAGGCGAACCAGTCTCGCACCAATGGCAGATGGTTCAATCAACTGGACTGCTGGAAGGTGGAACGGCCAGGCGGTCAGGTTGCTCAGAGTCAGATAGGCGCACCACAACAGCCACAAGGTCAAAACACCCCATATCAGCAACCTTCGTACGGATTGGCACAGCAAGGGAAGCTACCATTTTAATCACATAAGGAATGGAAATCCATCTTGTACGAACATCTACTGGTCTTCGTCCATATTCGGATGATGATTACGATGAATTGAAAAAGATAAAGGTTGGAGCAATCGTTAAGGCGAACATCGTCCGACCT
>CAMBBY010000152.1 GCA_945863825.1 uncultured Prevotella sp.
GAGATTCGCCTTAGTCTCGTGGGCTCGGAGATGTGTATAAGAGACAGGTTGATTCAATGAACTCTGATATTTATCAGCCTGGTAATCAGCAGGGCAACGGTACCCCAACTGCTCAGGCAGAAGAAGGTGCTCCGGTTGTGCAGGAATATGTGATGACAGAGGGAGACAAGAAATTCTTGAGAAATGTGGATATCTATATCCGCGATAATATGGGTGATCCGGATACGGGTGTGGAATCTATGAGTTCTCATCTGTGTATCTCTCGTGTGCAACTCTACAAGCGCATGGTATCTCTTACGGGTACTACTCCTTCTGAGTATCTGCGTGCCAAGAGAATCCATTGGGCAGAAGAATTGTTGCGTACTGGTGATTATACCGTCAGCGAGATTGCTTATAAGGTAGGTTTCAATAATCCAAGATACTTCTCTAAGTATTTTCAGGATGAATATGGAATGACTCCTTCTCAATATAAGAAAAAGATATTTGGATAATTACATTCCAGAATCCCACAAAGGGTACTCTCATGCAGTAAAACGCTGTATCAGGGTACCCTTTTCTTATCTTATATAGTAGCAGACCGATTCATTTTTTTTCTTATCTCATGCAGTTAGATGCAGTATCAATGGTAGTCTTTATTAATTAGGTGTAGTTTTGTTGTTTTTGTGTGTATGTTTTGTTTTCCTGGTTCTGTCACTTTCGTACAAATAACTTTCGGTTAACATTTTGTGCTTATTTTGGAAACAAAATATTGTTGATTATTCATTTTTATATTTTAATTTTGCAGCAGTTCTGTATATTTTGGGCAATTATACTGTCTATAATTAAGGAATATGTGGTCTATAATTAAGGAACATATAGACTATAATAAAGGAATCATATATTTTAAAATTTATAAATAGCAATCATATATACTTTAAACAATGAATATAACTAAGACATTTTTGATTTCAGCTGCTCTGATGATGAGTGCAGGCTCTCTTTCAGCAGCAGGATATTTGCAGAATGCCAATTTCCTGACAGTCCAGTTGAAACAGCATCAGAATTTCGGTCCTAATCAGATTCGCTTACAGATAGTAAGTGATAGAATTATCCGCGTACAAGCTACTGCGGAGCAATCTTTCCGTAATAAGCAGAGTCTTATTATTGTGCCTCAGACGAGTAAGACCAATTATAAGGTAGAGGAGCAGGGAGATCATCTGATTATCACAACTGCAGCCATGCGTGCCGTATTGAACGAGGCTACTGGTCAGATTACTTTCTATGATCTCAAGGGAAATGTACTCCTCAATGAGGTGGCTCAGGGTGGTAAGACTTTTAAGCCTTTCACGGTACCTGATCGTGAAATCGGGGTTGATATCGCTAAGGTTCCTGAGGAGCAAAAGCATGGATGGTCATGGCATGCCCTCTTCGAAAGTCCAGACAACGAGGCTTTCTATGGACTTGGCCAGCATCAGAGTGAAGAACTGAATATGAGGGGAAAGAACGAAGACCTCTTCCAATATAATACTAAGGTAAGTGTTCCTTTCGTTATCTCTAATAAAAACTATGGTATCCTCTGGGATTCTTATTCATACTGCCGATGGGGTAATCCTGACGATTATCTCCAGTTGAACCGTGCCTTTAAACTCTATGACAAGGATGGAAAGGAAGGACAACTTACAGGTACATACGTAGATAAGAATGGACAGAAAATTGTTCGTGGTGAAGACAGTATCTATTTTGAATATGCTATGCCTGAGGCTTCTGAAATATGTAATCAGACAGATAAGGGAGGTATTCAGAATCTGCCTAAGGGATTTGCTTTGAATGGTTCCAAGGTCGTTTACGAGGGTTACGTAGAGGCACCTACCAATAGCTTCTATCAGTTTATCCTCTACTACGCTGGCTATATGAAAATCTATATCGACGGCAAGTTGGTTGTCCCTGAGCGTTGGCGTACTGCTTGGAATCCTAATTCCTTCAAATTTGAAACTGCTATTCAGAAAGGTGTGAAGACTCCTATTCGCATAGAATGGCAGCCGGATGGTGATGTATCCTACTGTGGTCTTCGTGTAGCTGCTCCTCGTTCTGAGGAGGAGAAGAAGCAATTGAGCATCTGGAGCGAGATGTCTCCTGATATGGATTACTACTTCATTGCTGGCGAGAATCTCGATGAGGTAATTTCTGGTTATCGCACTCTTACTGGTAAGGCTTCTGTGTATCCTAAGTGGGCACTTGGTTTCTGGCAGAGCCGTGAGCGCTATCAGAGCAGTGAGGATATCGAGAGCAATCTGAAGAAGTTCCGCGACCTGCATATTCCTGTAGATAATATCGTACAGGACTGGAACTACTGGCCACTCGATTCTTGGGGTAGCCATGAATTTGAGAAGAGCCGTTACCCTAATCCGCAGGCTATGCTCGATAGCGTGCATGCGATGAATGGTCGCTTCATGATTTCTGTCTGGCCTAAGTTCTATGATACCGTAAAGAATTATAAGGAATTGGATGCCAAGGGCTGGATGTATCATCAGGCCATCAAGGATGATATTCACGACTGGCTCGGCTTCCGCGGTTCTTTCTATGATGCTTATGATGCTGGTGCCCGAAAGATGTTCTGGCGACAGATGGACGAAAAACTTTACTCTAAGTATAAGTTTGGAATTGATGCTTGGTGGATGGATGCTTCTGAACCTAATGTCCGCGACTGTACTCCGATGTGGTATCGCAAGGCTCTTTCTGGTCCTACGGCACTCGGTACATCTACAGAATATTTCAATGCTTATAGCATCGTGAATGCCGATGCCATCTATCATGGTCAGCGCAGCGTAAATCCTAATCAGCGCGTCTTCCTTCTGACTCGTTCTGGATTTGCAGGAGAACAGCGTTACAGTACTGCTACCTGGTCGGGTGATATCGCTACCCGTTGGGAGGATATGCGTGCTCAGATGACTGCTGGCTTGAATTATTCTATGGCAGGTCTTCCTTTCTGGGGTATGGATCAGGGTGGTTTCTGTGTAGAAAACCGCTATGTGGCTGCTCAGCAGGAGTTTGACAAGACGGGTAAAGAAAATGCTGATCTGAAGGAGTGGAGAGAGTTGCAGGCTCGTTGGAATGAGTTTGGTTGCTTCGTTCCTTTATATCGTGCTCATGGTCAGTGGCCTACTCGTGAGGTGTGGAATATTGCACCGGCAGACCATCCTGCTTACAAGAGTATCGTTTATTACGACAAACTCCGTTATCGTCTCATGCCATATCTTTATAGTATGGCCGGTATGGTTCATTTCAAAGACTATACCATGATGCGTGGATTGGTTATGGATTTCAATGGCGATGATAAAATCTATGATATCAAAGACCAATGGATGTTCGGATCAGCTTTGATGGCTTGTCCAGTGGGTGAGTATCAGAAGTATTCCCGTAATGTATATCTGCCTAAGCAGAAGGGATGGTATGATTTCTATACAGGTAAATACTATGCAGGAGGTCAGACTATTGTGGCTGAGGCTCCATACGAGAAGATTCCTGTATTCGTACCAGAAGGTACAATACTTCCAATAGGTCCTGAGATGGAATGGAGTGACCAGAAGAAACCGGAACTTATCGACCTCTATGTATATGCCGGCAAGGATGGTTCTTATACGCTTTATGAAGATGAAGGAACCAATTACAACTACGAGAAGGGTAAGTACGCTACTATTGATTTCCAGTATAATGATGCACCGAAGACCCTCACTGTGGGTGCCCGCAAGGGTAGTTTCGATGGTATGCTTCAGAAGCGTCGCTTCAATGTAGTCCTGGTTCAGGCTCAAAAAAATCAGGGCGTAAGTCTTGACAAGGCACCTAAGGGAAAGATGGTAAAGTATGCAGGACAGACTGTTACTGTTAAATTGAAATAATCTAATCTCCCGCAGATTCCACAGATTCCACAGAACTTTTGTTGTTATCCCAGAGATAATAAATCTGTGAAAATCCGTGCAATCTGTGGGATTTTTTGTTGATAAGAATGAATAAGAAAAAAATATTTAGCTTAGCTTTGATGAGTGGACTTTTCGCTCTTCAGATGAGTGCCCGCGAACATCAGTCTTTTGATAAAGATTGGCTTTTCATTTTAGCCGATAGTTCCGGTATGCAGAAAACTGCGTATCCAGATGGGCATTGGCGAAGTTTAAATCTACCTCACGATTGGGCGATAGAGGGTGACTTCTCTCCATCAAATCCTTCGGGTGCCAGTGGTGGAGCTCTTCCGGGAGGTATTGGATGGTATCGCAAGCATTTCTCTCTGAATTCTCACGAAAAGTACGACCGCTTTACCATCACCTTTGATGGTGTATATATGAGCTCCACCGTCTTCATCAATGGACATAAACTCGGTACACGTCCTTATGGATATAGCACTTTTGAATACGATCTTACACCTTATATTAATAAGGAGGGCGATAACGTAATTGCCGTGAAGGTAGATAACAGCGACCAACCGAACAGCCGCTGGTATTCTGGGTGCGGTATCTATCGCCATGTTTGGATTACCAAGACTATGAAAGCGGCATATATTCCTCAGTGGGGACAATATGTTTCTACCACTCCGAAAGGTGATGTAAAGGTAAAGGTGGATTTTCTGACTACTGATCAAAAGTTAAAGATTTCTGTAAGAAATACCATTTACGATGCCGATGGAAGAGTGGTGGCAAGAAGCCAGGGGAGTCAGGAACAGAAACTCAAGGTTAAGAATCCGCATCGCTGGGATATTGGAAAGGGATACCTTTATACCTTGAAAAGTGAATTAGTGGCTAATGGAAAGGTAGTCGATGAGGTTACAACTACTACTGGCTTCCGGGATGTGAGGTTTGATGCCAAGAAAGGTTTCTTCCTGAATGGAAAAAATATCAAAATCAATGGTGTCTGCGAGCATCATGATTTCGGATGTCTGGGAGCGGCCCTGAATGAGGATGCTATGCATCGTAAACTCACTATTCTCAGGGATATGGGGGTAAATGCCATCAGAAGTTGTCATAATCC
>CAMBBY010000153.1 GCA_945863825.1 uncultured Prevotella sp.
AGATTCGCCTTAGTCTCGTGGGCTCGGAGATGTGTATAAGAGACAGGATAATGGACTGTCCAGTTCTCGTGTCTATTCTATTGTTGAGGCAGAGGATGGTGCTATGTGGATAAGTACTAAACGAGGGGTTGACCGATATAACGGGCAATTGGTTTCTAATTACACATTGGCTACAGAAATGCAGTATAGTGATGCCAGTGGCAGAAATATCAAATTGACCCAAGATCATCATCGGCAGATATATGCTTACGACAACAAGGGAAAAGTATATATATATAATAATGTGAAAGATACGTTCGTCTTGAGATGTAATCTTCAGAAGATTCTTGGAGGAAGCATTGTATTGAACGAACTGTTGGTAGATGAAAAGGGCAACTTCTGGTTGGCTATGGATAAAGGTCTTTACTGCTTGTCAGCTTCTGCTGACGGGAAGGAAATCGTTCGCGAGAAAGCTAAAGGTAGATTTATATTAAAAAATACCTATATTAATCATATCCAGTTTGTTGGTCAGAGACTCTTGATAGGAACTTCCAAAGATGTATATTGCTATTCGGTAGCTACACAGAAAATAGCAAAAAAAATAAGCGGTAGCTCTGTGGTTTCTTCTTATCATGATGTAGAGGGGCATCATATTTGGTTGGGTACTTTTCATGAAGGAGTGAAGGTGGTGGATGATAGAACTTGGAAGCCAATCAATTCTATAGCTTTCCATTCTTTACAGAACATTCCGCAGATTCCCGTACGTTCTATTATTTCATTTGATCATCAAACCATTCTGATGGCTGTAGATGGAGCTGGAATCTATGCCTATGATAAGCTGAATAAACAAACCAAACTCTTACTGGATACAGATGGACGTCCTGGTAACATACTGAAGGGTAATGGTTTATATACTTTGTGCCGCGACCGCTTTGGAGATTTATGGGCAGGTTCTTATTCGGGAGGAGTAGATTTAGCCATTCCGATGGAACATACTCTGGAGTATATTACGCACGAGTATCTTAATAATCAATCGCTGTTAGATGATTGTGTGAACGATGTATTCCAAAGCCGAGATGGAAAAATATGGTATGCTACAGATAAAGGAGTAAGTGTTTATGATTCGCAGACTTATTCCTGGCATCATGGACTATATAATAAGGTGGCACTTACGATTTGTCAGACTGTTGATGGAAGGGTTCTGGTAGGTACTTATGGCAATGGTGTATATCAGGTGAACAGCGATGGAACCAGTATGCCTGCTTATTCTGTTAGTAATGGAAAGTTGAAGAGTGACTATGTATTCAGTCTTTTTACTGATAGCGAAGGCTATCTCTGGATAGGCTGTTTAGATGGTGATATGGCCTGTTTTCCCTCAGGAAAGAATATTTCCAGAGGAGTGGGGAAGACTGCTTTCTATCTGCCTGTCAACGAGGTACAATGCATTACCGAATCAAAGGATAAGCGCAGTATCGCAGTAGGAACTTCGCATGGTTGCTATCTGATAGATAAGCAGAATCCTATGCACCCACGCCGTTTTTTTTATCCAGGACAATATCCTGATAAAGACATCAATTTCTTTGTCAACAGTATGGTTTATCAGAATTCCAGTCATGTCTGGATAGGTACGGATGGTGGTGGACTTTATGATTATGACCTGACGACTAATAAGTTTAGAAACTATACTATCCAGGAGTCATTACCGTCTAATGCGGTTTATGGACTTATCAAGGGAAAGAATGGCAAGTTGTGGCTGAGCACAGATAAGGGGTTGGCCTTCATCTATCAGGGGAAGGTGGTAAATCTCAACTTCTTCAAGGGATTGGAACGTGAGTATAATCGTATGTCTGTGGCGTGTACTTCAGATGGCAGGATGCTTTTTGGCAGTAATGATGGCGTAGTGGCTTTGGCTCCGATGTTTGCCAAAAGATTGAATTATGCCGCTCCGCTTCGTATCCATCGTGTTGAGGTGGAAGGCGTAGAGCGTACCGACCAATGGAATGAAAGCCTCTTTGAGATGTTACAGGAAGGCACCTTGCAACTTCACCATCATGAGAATACGCTGATTGTTTCTTTCGAGAGCATCAATTATCAATATCAGCATGACATCCAATATCAATATTATTTGGAAGGATATGATCGTAACTGGAGTAAATTGTCTTCTTATCAGTTAGCACGATTTGTCAATTTACCTCCTGGCAACTATGTACTTTATGTCAAGGCTATTGGCAGAAGTAATGGTAGGGAATTGGGGGCAACATCCCTGAAAATTTCTATCGCTCAACCTTGGTGGAACACCTGGTGGGCATGGATTGTCTATCTCTGTATTCTGACAGCCATCTTATATTTTGCATGGCAGTATTATAAAGAACGATTGCAGCGCAGGTATTATGACGAGAAAATTAATTTCTTCGTCAATACAGCTCATAACATCCGTACTCCTTTAAGTCTGGTGTTGGCTCCTCTTGTTGATCTGTCTAAAGATTCTCACTTGAGTGAGAAGAGTCGTGTTTTTTTGGATATGGCGCAGCGTAACGGCAATAAACTGTTGAAGATGGTAACAGAATTGCTTGACTTCCAAAAGGTCGAGCAGTCGGCCGAACTGGTTCGTCTGCAAGATGTAGAATTGCCTATGTTCTTACGCTTGCAGGTGGAAAAATTTATAGTGGCAGCTCAGGAGAAGCATATTCATCTGAGTCTTGAAGCTTGTCCGCAGCATCTGGTTCATACAGATGTCAAGATGATGGATTTGATATTAGAAAATCTTCTTTCGAATGCTATCAAATATACACCTGAAGGTGGAAAGGTTACATTATCGGCTTCCATCGAAGGGAAGACTGCGCAGATTCTGGTGAGTGATACGGGTATTGGTATTCCGAAAGCAGAAATTAAGAATATCTTCAAGAGTTTCTTCCGAGCTTCAAATGCCGTGAATTCGCAAGAAATGGGAAGCGGATTGGGACTGATGCTTACCCGCCAACTCGTGAAGAAATTAGGTGGAAAACTTACTTTTGTTAGTGAAGAAGGCAAGGGTACTACCTTCCACGTAGTGTTGCCTTTGGGGAATTCTGCAGCATCTTCAACTCAACCTGTAGAAGAGGTGCAAAATGTAGAGACCATATTTTCTAATCATCAAGATGTTCATGATGAGGAAAGGAAATCCGTGGCTTCTTCAGATGAACAGAATTCTGAAGTTTCGAAGGATACGCTTCTCTTTGTTGATGACAATGAAGATCTTCGTCAATACATCTGCATGACATTTAGTGATACTTATCGGGTGGTGGATGTAGAAAGTGGCGATGCTGCCTTGAAATATTTAGAAGAGGGCGGTGAATGTGATATTGTTGTTTCGGATGTGATGATGCCTGGTATGCAGGGTGATGTACTTTGCCAACGCATCAAGGAAAACAAGGATACTTCCTGGTTGCCTGTCATCCTGCTTACTGCTAAGGCAGGGCGCAATTTTATGATAGAAGGACTTGGATTGGGGGCGGATGATTATATAGCCAAGCCTTTCGACGCGGCTATTCTTGCCAGCAAGATAGACAGTATGTTGAAGAATCGACGCCGGTTGAGCCAATATTACATGGAACGAAGTCTTGCGCTTGTTAGAGGTGAGGTTTCTGCTAAATCAAATTCATCCAAACAGGTGATGGATTTGAATGCTGCTGATGAACCGATAGAAACTATCCAGGCTTCTGATGAGAAAGAAGAGCAAGCTATTTTGAATCCACAAGACCAGGCTTTCATTGAGAAAGCAACCCGTCTTGTTCTCGATAACCTGAGCGACACCGACTTCACCATCGACCGCCTTTGCCGGGAGATGGCGATGAGCCGTACGCTCTTTTATGGCAAGTTGAAGACACTGACAGGGCAAGGACCGCAAGATTTCATGCGACTCATCCGTTTGGAACAGGCTGCGATGTTCTTGAAACAGGGAGACAGCGTGTTGGATGTCTCAGTGAAAGCAGGTTTCGTGAATGTGAAGTACTTTAGTACTGTGTTTAAGAAACATTTTGGAGTATCTCCAAGTAAGTATCTGTAAATTAAGGCTTTAGTTAATAAAAAGAGGTTTTGATTTAGACGAAATGTCTGAATTGAAACCTCTTTTGTTTGTTATCAAACCCTCTTACTGTTCCTTTTCCCTATCTTTGCAGCCAGATTCAGTTGCGTTATTGCAAACGGATTATTTTAAACTAAACAACAATAATAATAGTACACCTAATAAAAATGAAAAGGAACTTTTTGAAATTTTGCTTGATTATAACAAGCGCCTTCATCTGTTTTTCATGTGATGCAAGTACATCAATAGAGAGACCTTCTGTAGGTTCTGATGGCATTGGTGAATCTTATCCTACTGCCCAGCAATGGAACAAGGATGTAGTAGGTTGGAATCTCGGCAATCAATTCGAGTGCTCAGCTCCTGGACAGGATGGTGAGTCGATGCAGATTGGCAACCCTGATGGTTCCATCCATGCAGAGACAGCCTGGGGCAATCCCGTTGTTACCAAGAAGATGATACAAGCTGTGAAGAAGGCAGGTTTCAATGCCATCCGTATTCCAATCCGTTGGCAGTGCCACATTACCAATGCTCAGGCGATGAGCATCGACAAGGCTTGGATTGCTCGTATTAAGGAGGTAGTGGGTTGGTGTCTGGATAATGACCTCAAGGTTATCATCAATGCGCATCATGAAAAATGGCTCGAAAGTCGTCCTACCTATCAATATAAGGAAGAAAACTGCCAAAAGCTTGCGCTCCTCTGGATGAATATCGCCTCTGAGTTTGCCAATTATGACAGTCGCTTGGCTTTCGCCGGTACCAATGAGGTTCACATCAGGGACAACTGGGGCAAGCCTACTGCCGAGAACCTCGAAGTGCAGAATGCTTACAATCAGATATTCGTGGATATGGTTCGTGCCACAGGCGGCAACAATGCCAAGCGCCACCTTATTTTACAGACTTACGTTTGCAACCCTTGGTTTGGCATCGAGAATGGAGATTTCATCA
>CAMBBY010000154.1 GCA_945863825.1 uncultured Prevotella sp.
TTTTCATGTGACAGGACAAGGGTCTATATGCCACCACGATGAAAAGTGACGTATAGCCCCTTAAAACCATAGAAATGCATGTTTTTTTAGTAAAAATGCAGGTCTATTGATAGGAATGTAAGTAAAAATGAGAAAAATGCAGCAAAAAGCAACATTTTTTGCAAAAATATGCTTGATTTAATAGAAAAAGTCTTAACTTTGCAGCGGATTTGAGATAATATGCAGTTTTTTGCTGTTTCTCGCTTCCAAGTTCACACTTATAACAACTTTTAAATTAAAAAGATTCGATTATGAAAGTAGCAATTGTTGGTGCAAGTGGCGCAGTAGGTCAGGAATTCTTGCGCATCCTTGCAGAGAGAAATTTCCCAATGGATGATTTGGTGTTGTTTGGTTCAGAGCGTTCTGCTGGACGAAAATACAACTTCAAGGGAAAGGACTATGAGGTCAAACTTTTGCAGCATAACGATGACTTTAAAGATGTCGATATTGCTTTCACATCTGCTGGTGGTGGTACTTCTGAGGAATTTGCAGAGACCATTACTAAGTATGGTGCTGTCATGATAGATAACTCAAGTGCATTCCGTATGTGCGACGATGTGCCTCTGGTTGTGCCTGAGGTGAATGCTGAGGATGCGCTCAACCGCCCTCGTAATATCATCGCCAACCCTAACTGTACTACTATTATGATGGTAGTGGTTTTGAAGCCTATCGATGACTTGAGTCATATCAAGAAGATTCATATCTCTTCTTACCAGAGTGCTTCCGGTGCTGGTGCTGCAGCTATGGCTGAACTTGAGCAGCAGTATAAGGACATCATTGAGACAGGTAAGACTGATCATATCAATAAGTTCCCTCATCAGTTGGCTTACAATGTCATTCCACAGATTGACAAGATGACTCCAAATGATTACACCAAGGAGGAGATGAAGATGTATAACGAGACTCGCAAGATCATGCACTCTGATGTTCGTACAAGTGCTACTTGTGTGCGTGTTTCTTCTCTCCGTTCTCACTCAGAGAGTGTATGGTTTGAGACAGAGAAGCCATTGGCTGTAGAGGATATCCGCAAGGCTCTGGAGGCTGCTCCAGGCGTTACAGTGAAGGATGATGCTCAGAACTACGTTTATCCAATGCCTTTGGAGAGCGCTGGTAAGGATGATGTCTATGTAGGTCGTATCCGCAAGGATTTGGCTGATGACAACGGCAATACTTTGTGGCTCACTGGCGACCAGATTCGTAAGGGTGCTGCCCTGAATGCTGTGCAGATTGCTGAGTACTTGATTAAGGTGGGCAACGTAAAGTAATTGCATGCTGGAAAGATTTAAACTTTTGCTCCAGGAAATGAACCGGGGCATATATGAAAAAGATACTGAAATTTCGCTCTCGCTCCTTGCCGCTCTGGCAGGCGAGAGCGTTATTCTTTTAGGTCCTCCTGGAGTAGCGAAGAGTATGGTGGCCCGTCAGTTGAAGACTGCTTTCAGAGATGCTCATAGTTTTGAGTACCTGATGTCGCGTTTCTCTACTCCTGATGAAATCTTCGGTCCTGTGAGTATTCAGAAATTAAAGTCTTCTGATACTTATGAGCGTGCGGTGGATGGTTATCTGCCTACTGCTGATGTGGTCTTTCTGGATGAAATCTGGAAGGCGGGGCCTGCTATTCAGAATACGCTTCTCACGGTGATCAATGAAAAACTGTTCCGCAATGGTAATCGGGAGATGCACCTTCCGCTGAAACTTCTCGTGGCTGCCAGCAATGAGTTGCCGGCAAAGGGCGAGGGCTTGGAGGCTCTCTGGGACCGATTTGTCATTCGCATTGAGAGTCGTCCGATTAAGAAGGAATCGAATTTCAGGGCGATGCTCTTGGAGGTGAAGAGTGAAGAACGAAGAGTAAGGAATTCAAATGCTATTACTGCAGAAGAGTATGCGGAATGGTCGGAGAATATCAATAAGATAGGTGTAAAGGAGGAGGTGCTGGATGTCATTTCCGTCATTCGTAAATCCTTGAGAGCCGTGAATGTGGATGAGGCTGCTGAGCGCAGGAATATCTACGTGAGCGATCGTCGCTGGAAGAATATTGCCCGTCTGCTCCGTACTTCTGCTTTCATGCAGGACAGGGAAGAGGTGGATTGCTGCGACTTGCTTCCTATCTATCATTGTCTCTGGCAGGAACCGGAGGAAAGGGATGCCATCCGTACTATTGTGATCCGTGCTCTTTTTGCTCCTTTGGCAGAGAAACTGGTGGAGATGAAAAATGCGCTTGCTGAAGACATCAAGTATCATCGCATTCGTAAGAACCCGGACGAGGGCAGAGATTATGAGGGAGAAATAGAAACCCTCTCAGATAATCTGAGTTCGCTGGAGAGACGTTTGGGTGAGAATCTCTTTGTTTCGTCTGATGATAAAAATGAAATCTCAGCTTATCTGAGAGACTTCTATAAGGAACTTGCCTTCACAAGACAGGACACAATGAAACTGTATGAGGATTAAGTGGAACGTACGGAGTTAGAATAGAGAAAGTGAAATAATTTAGGAAATATGAATCAAGAAAATCAAATATTGTCTCCTGAACTGGAGGCTCGTGTGCATCAGGCAGTGGAGAATTTCATGCAGGGCTATGGCTGCTGCCAGTCTGTGGTGGCTGCTTTTGCTGATCTGTATGGTCTCGATGAAACAATGGCTAAACGTATCGGTGCTGGCTTCGGCGGCGGAGTGGGTAGAATGCGCATGATGTGTGGCGCAGTATCAGGTATTGTCGTACTGGTGGGGCTGGACTGTGGTCAGACCGAAGGCGACGACCGGGAAGGTAAGTCTGCCTGCTACAAGGTAGTGCAGGATTTGTTAGCTAAGTCAAAGCAGCAGAATGGCAGTATCATCTGTGCTGAAATCCTCGGTCTGAAAGGATATGAGAAGGCACAGTCCAGTTATGTGGCTTCAGCCCGTACGGCAGAATACTACAAATCTCGCCCTTGTGCTGCAAAGGTGGAGAGTGCTGCCCGCATCTTTGCTGAATATCTGATGGAAAAATGAAATATCAGACCAATAAGGACTTGGTAGAATCCCAGTTCTACCTGAAAATGCTGGATGATTTCTGCAAGTCGGGACAGGTGAAGATTCCTGATCCGGCAAGTACTGTCATGCCTTGGGATTTGAAGGAAGATCCGCTCAAGGATTATCTGATTCACCTCTTTACCTTGAAAGTTACTATTGCAGAGACAGGTGAAGAGGTGCAGAAATTCCAGCGCCAGGTGGTTAA
The DNA here is from genome assembly GCA_945863825.1 of uncultured Prevotella sp. GTDB lineage: Bacteria > Bacteroidota > Bacteroidia > Bacteroidales > Bacteroidaceae > Prevotella. The sequence continues at coordinate 3,254 of CAMBBY010000154.1, forward strand.
CAGCAGAATCAAGAGTAAGATTTTCTATGAGACTGTAGGAAAATTCATCGTGGAATGTGTTCACCACATGAGATTCCAGCGACAGAGAGCCTGGACGGAAAGTCATCGGGCTGATGATGTGCTCGACTGGACTCCCTTCCGTAGGATGAACGAAGAGGTTTGGAGATCCTTGCTTGACCAGATTGATGAGGAGCATCGGAATGATGGATTCGACAAAACTTTCTTCCTCCAGCTTTTCGGGGAGGAGTCTATTCAAGCTAATCATAATGGAGAAATTCATGATGGAGATACTGACAGGTTGCATTCCTCTATCGGCGCTTCCAAAGCTGAGAACTGGGAACGGCTGGTAAGGGATTGGAAGGCTTGTATAGAGCAGCAGGTGATTTCTAAACTGAAGGACTTCATAGCGCTCAGACAGACTCATTTCGAGACCGGATTGGTCCGCATGATGGATCAGATAACCCGCAATATGAAGTTGAAGGGTATTTCTGAACAGCGGGCGGTTCAGGCATGGGAAATGATGAAGAACGCCTGGACAGAGACGGAATTTGAGCGCCGACTGAACGAGATGAAAATACAGGATCAATATCCTGAAATCAAGGAGATTGTAGCGAAGATGGGACGTGTGGCGGATGCCAATGGTAAGGATCGGCTGACCATCGCTTCGGGTGTCGATATGAAGATGGAACATTCCTCAGGAAGTGATATTGAGGGCATTACCGTGGGCGATGATCTCAACTCGCTTCTTCCGCTCGAACTTGCACAATATAGTGATGAGGACATGGAGGGACTCTTTATATATAAGTATCGCACGCGTAGGTTGCAGACTTTCCGCTACAAGAGTGAGATGGCTAAGCCTTCCCGCAAACTCGGTTTTACACATGCCTCCCGCAAGGGTCCTATGATAGTCTGTCTCGATACTTCTGCGAGTATGTATGGCACTCCTGAAAGAATTTCTTCCACGCTCATTTCCCTGATAGAAGAAACGGCAGAAGAACTGGAGCGAGACTGTTTTCTGATAGATTTCTCGGTGAGTACACGTGCCATCGATCTCATGGCTAAGAGAAAGGTGGAACGGCTGAAGAAGATTGGAATCAACATCGTGGAAGGTGTGGAAGATACGGCATCAGCCAGTCATCTCCCTTTTATCGGAGGAGGAACATCTGCGAAAAAAATGATGAGCCAGATGTTCGAGTTGCTCGATCATGATGGATTGCATTATGTGAATGCAGACGTACTTTGGATAACCGACTTCCTGATTCCAAATCCCTCGCAGGCTATGCTGTCGAGATTCAAGGAATACAAGGAGACGGGCACCCGTTTTTATGGCATCCGTATTGTCAGAAGCGACGATAAGGAGCCGAATGAATGGGTGGATTACTTCAACCAGATTTATACCGTCAGATATCGTCCTTTGAGACGATACTGACGGTTGAAGTCTGGGCTTATTTCTTCTTGGTCAGCACATAGTGCTTGGCCATTGCGCCCTCTGGTTCTGTGCCGAGAGAATCGGTCATGATGAGGCTCTGGGCATCCTTTACCTTGTAGTATGACTTCTCGCCACTTGAAGGGCGGGTGATTTCTACTACGCCATTAGCCAGCATCTTGAAGATTCCGCTTGCTTCGTCGTGACCATCCTTGCGCTCGATATAGTCGGCTGAGTACTGGTAAGTACCTGTCTCTTATACACATCTCCGACCCCACGAGACTAAGGCGAATCTCGTATG
>CAMBBY010000155.1 GCA_945863825.1 uncultured Prevotella sp.
GAGATTCGCCTTAGTCTCGTGGGCTCGGAGATGTGTATAAGAGACAGTACCAGCATACTGCATAGACTTCTGACGGCATTTCTGCTCCTGTGCCTTTTCATCAAACTTAACTGGTCTGTTAGACTTATTAGTAACCAAGAAGAGATATACACCAGCATTACCCTTTACTGGATGAGCAGAGAATACACCCTTCTTAGTGGCAGAAACAGCACCAGAAAGAGCAGGTTCGCTTGCACCAACAGAAGCGACAAATACAGGAGCTGCAAAAGTAATCTGATTAACCTCAGAAACCTTAGCACCCTTAGACTTAGCTGCAGCGATATTCTTAACACCATTCAGTTTAGCTTCAATCATCTCTGCCTTCTTGTCCTTGATTACCTCAGCCTTAACCATCTCCTTAACCTGAGGATCATCTAAGCCACGGAAACCAATACGATTAATCTTATCAAGTACTACAACCAAAAGGTGATCGTTGTTACCGCATTCATACATAGGAGACACAGAACCCTCTTTAGCCTCAAAAATCCACTTGAGAGCCTCACGAGTAGAATGAATGTTTGCTACATAGTGAGTAGCTGTTGTAATATCCTTCAAATCCTGAACCTTATAACCGCTCTTTGCAGCATTCTTCACAATCTCATCAGCAGTCTGGTTGGCGCTGACAAAACTTGAGAACTTGTTGTAAGCAGTACGATAAGTATCCTGAGAGAAATCAACATTCTTCTTGATGACAGCAGCTGTATATTTCTCGATCATAGCCTTACGGTCACAAACTTGAAGAATCACATAACCCTGTCCCAACTGCAACTGAGAAGTTGCATTGACAGCCTGAGTATTCAAAGCGTTAATGAATGCCTTATTGTCCTTATCCATAGACTGAGCAAACTCATACTGACGAGTTGTCATCCATGCCTTTTCACCAGTCTGACCATACTTCTTAGCGATAGCCTCGAAATCAGCACCACCAGAAATAGCACCCTGGATAGAATCAGCCTTTGTCTTAGCTTCAGCAACAGAAGCTGCGGCTACCTGAATAACACGATACTGAATAGAATCAGGCAACTGCTGCTTGTTAACCAACTTGACAATATTCAAAGTATTGTCAGCAGTATTAGCCTTCACTGCAGTAGTAGCACCAACAGCCATAGAATCAAGAGTTGCTGCGATATCTGAAGGGAAAGCATCCTTAGCAACAGGAATACCCAAGTAAGCAACTGTAGATGCAGACTTGCGAACAACCTCTGTAGGATCTGCTGCTGCAGCTAACTGAGTATGGTAACCAGCAAATTCCTTGTTAAGAGCAGCGCGGTCTGCCTGAGAAGCCTCTACCTGAATATCAACGAACTTGATATCACGGCTCTCAACAGGCTGCTTGAAACGGGCCTTCATCTCATCATACTTAGCCTTCAAATCACTTTCAACAACCTTCACCTTGTCATCCTGGATATCAGAATAAGGGAAAGCAGCCAACTGAATCTTGCTCTCCTCGTTTTCCTCCTTGAAAGCCATCTTAGCCTCTACAGGATTTGAAAGGAAACAGTGTGCGAGCAAAGACTGATACTTTTGAGCCAAAGTCTGCTGACGAAGAGTCTTCTCGATAAATGACCAATAGTTGTAAATCTTAGTGTATTGATCCATCATCTGAGCATTTGCAGATGGATTAGCCTTCTGAGCCTTATAATCAGCCAAGAACTTCTGCAAAGCAGAAACATCAAAGCGACCTGTCTGCTGATTAACAAAAGGAGTCTGAGCCAACATTGGGCTGGTACCGGTCTTCAAGATATCCTGAAGTTCTGCATCAGTAACTGTGAGACCCAACTTCTCTGCCTCATGAGCAACAATCTTGTTCTGGATATATGAATTCCAAACCATATCCTTGACTTGGTTCATCTGCTCCTCAGGGAGATTGTCCTGTCCCTGTTGCATTTTAATTACTTCGGTGTACTCATCTACGAGTTTCTGGAACTCCTGTACACTGATTTTCTCGCCAAATACCTCACCAATCTGCTGACGTTCGTTGTTTTTCGCAGAATCACAAGAACGGAAAGCTTCTTCGGCAATAAAGGCGAAGAGACCGAAACTGATAATGCAAACCAGAATAACGCCTCTTTTTCTAATTGTTCCTAATGCTGCCATTACGTTTTAATTTTATTTTTATTTTTTGTTTATTTTCTCTATATTATATAGACTTTTCTTTCCATATCCAAGCTTCGAATCGATGAAAGCAAGGGAAGACTTTAGCCAATTGTTTGCAAAAATACAAAGAAAATTGGAAATAAGGGAATTTTTTAATGTCTTTTTTGGACATACATGCCAAAAAGAGTAAAAAATAGCAAGAAAAAAGCACTTATCGCAAATGACAAGTGCTTTTTGCTATATTTTTAGGAGTTCACTTCAGCAAATGTAAGTGAACTAATTCTATTTTTCGAGAGGTTGATTTTATGATTTTAAACTCAAACTTACCGATTTTGATAACTTCATTCAACTTTGGAAAACTCTGATATTCATGAAGTATCAAGCCTCCGACAGTCATGTATTCATCACTTTCAGGCAAGTCTAAATCAAACATTTCATTTACCTTATCTATTTCCAGACGAGCTGACAACAGATAATCACCTTCTGGGGTCCGTTTGGCTACATATTTAGCAGAATCATGCTCATCCTCAATATCACCGAAGATTTCCTCCACAATATCCTCCAAACTGACCAGTCCGCTGGTACCTCCGAATTCATCTACGACAACACCCAATGTTTTCTTCTGCTGAAGGAAAATCTGCATCAGCTTTTGCGCCTGCATCGTCTCAGGAACAAAAGGCATCGTACGAATATGGTCTTGCCATTTCTTAGGATTACGGAATAATTCGGAACTATGAATATAGCCTTCTACATGATCGATATCATCCTTATATACCACAATCTTAGAATTACCACTCTCCACGAATTTCTGACGCAAGTCCTCAAGCGTTGCATCCAGTCCAACCGCCTGAATTTCAGTACGAGGAACCATACAATCCCTTACTCTGGTATCCGAGAAATCCAAAGCGTTCTGGAATATCTTGACCTCATCGTTAATATCAGAATCCTTCTCTGCATTATCTATACTGGATTGGACAAGATAATCCAAATCCACTTTAGAGAATCCTTCATCCCCAGTCTCATCATCCATTTTAACACCAAGAATCTTCAACAGTATCTTACTCAAAAAAGTACTGAACTTACTGATAGGCCAAAGGATGACATAACATAAGTAAGCTAAAGGACTGAAAAGAGACAACAATCTATTAGGATTGGACTTGAAAAAAGTCTTAGGCAAAAACTCACCCGTGAAAAGCACGATTAATGTAGATAAAATCGTATCAGCAGAAACCTTCAGTCCATCATCCAAGCCGCTGAAAATCGTATTATCAAAGAGTCGGGCTATCAGAATACCATACACAACCAAGGCAATATTATTACCCACAAGCATGGTACTGACAAAACCATTAGGATGAGAGTAAAACAAAGAAATAATACGTTGTGTAAATCCGTTTTTTTCTTTATCCATCTCAGCCAACATACGATTGGATGAAACAAAGGCTATTTCCATACCACTGAAAAAGGCAGAAAAAACCATTGTCACCAAGATTCCAATTATGAGACTAATCCCTATTTCTTCCATGTTCTTTTTATTCAATATTAGTGCATAAGCGGAATCGATTTTGTTGCACTTCGCGGAGTAGCTTGCGGACGTAAATTCTGCTTTACAGAATCTGGCTGAGAAGAGATGGTATCACTCTGTGTACCAGCCACATCACCCTTTTCAAAGCTACCTTTAGAATTACTAACAAAATAACGCGTCATCTTCTCGTCACTCCAGAAATATGACCCTTGCAGGGTACGTTCAGGAGTAACTAATTTACTGAAGACATTGCTCGAAAGCTCATGCTTATTTTGATCCCAAGTGAGCTGTTCACTTGTAAATTTCAATCCATCTTTAGTCAAGATACGGACTCTTCCATAAAGTTTCCATATTTTCTGCTGGTCATAATAATAAGCAGTATCACTCTGAATATAACTATTCACATGAAACTTCTCATCGAATTGTTCCAGCAAAATACCCTTTTCAAAAATCCATTGAGAAGGATTCTTGCTGGTATTCACTTCCCATCGTTCCGTAACAATACGATATTTCATTACACCCGAATCACTGATGAGCGTATTAACACCATACGAAGTCATCATGGCAACAGAGTCACGCGCCAAGATTGCAGGTGCAGTATGTTCCACTTGTTCCTGGCAAGCCACCAAACAAATGAACATCAATAATCCTAAAAAAGTGCTTTTTATCTTATACATTATTATATATTACTTCATTCTCCACTTTCTAAACCACTCCTCATTGAAAGTAAAGCCTATATTCAAGCGGAAAGTATTTTCATTAATTAAATCCCTTGCAGAACTCTTCACCCACTGTCCACTGATATTGAGGAAAGAACGGTGGTTGTAATTGTTCATAATTGGAATACCGAAACCTGCACTGACAGAGATTTCCTTAGGCCCATCAATACCATTTACCTTATAATATGAAGTTGCATAGCTTACACCGGCACGATATCTCAAACGCTTGAAGAAATGACGGTTATATTCTCCATAACAATACTGCATACCTAAATTGAACTTACTGCGGTCAGAGTAAGCACCATCCACATCAAGGACATGATTCTTGTCATTGACATTTACATATCTTCGAGGATATTCGAGACTACCCCACTTCTGCAAGGTATAATCAAATCCTATTTTCCACTGATCATTATGATTCCACATCAAACCCACACCATACATGTGAGGCAGTTCAAATGCTTTATCAATAGAGAAAAAGGCTGTATCCGATGCATTTGTCTGAGAATTATTAGATATAATGTTCATGTCGGCAGCTGCACCAAGATTATGTCCTGGCGAATAGGTTGCACCGATTGTTGCCCA
>CAMBBY010000156.1 GCA_945863825.1 uncultured Prevotella sp.
ATTCGCCTTAGTCTCGTGGGCTCGGAGATGTGTATAAGAGACAGCCCTTCACCTTGTTAATAATCTCGTTGCTAACCTTTGCCATGAAGTCGTAAGGCAGATGTGCCCAGTCGGCTGTCATCGCATCGGTACTGGTCACAGCACGCAGAGCCACAGGATGCTCGTATGTACGCTCGTCACCCATCACTCCTACCGAACGGACAGTAGAAAGCAATACGGTACCTGCCTGCCAGATCTGGTCGTAGAGAGAAACCTCAATCTCGCCATTCTGCATGTCGGCAGGAACACCAGCAGCCAGGACACGGCGAGCTTCCTCACCACTCAACTTCACCTTATACTCACGCAAGCCACGGATATAGATATCGTCAGCATCCTGAAGAATACGCACCTTCTCAGGAGTAATATCACCCAAGATACGAACAGCCAAACCAGGACCAGGGAAAGGATGACGGGTAATCAGGTGCTCAGGCATTCCCATAGAACGACCTACACGACGAACTTCATCCTTGAACAACCACTTCAAAGGCTCGCACAACTGGAGATTCATCTCCTTAGGAAGACCACCTACATTATGATGACTCTTGATCACCTTACCCGTGATATTCAAACTCTCGATACGGTCTGGATAGATAGTACCCTGAGCCAACCACTTGGCACCAGTCTGCTTCTTTGCCTCAGCATTGAACACCTCTACGAAGTCGCGACCGATAATCTTACGCTTCTTCTCTGGGTCTGTTACACCAGCCAAGTCGGTAAAGAACTTCTCTGATGCATCAACACCTATTACATTCAAGCCCAAGCACTTGTAATCTTCCATAACATCACGGAACTCGTTCTTGCGGAGCATACCGTGATCCACGAAGATACAGGTCAGGTTCTTGCCGATAGCCTTATTCAGGAGAACGGCAGCCACACTAGAGTCAACGCCACCAGAAAGGCCGAGGATGACCTTGTCATCACCCAACTGTTCCTTCAACTCAGCCACTGTAGTCTCTACGAAAGAGTCTGCACTCCAATCCTGCTTGCTGCCACAGATGTCAACCACGAAGTTCTTCAACAACTGTGTACCCTGCAAAGAGTGGAAAACCTCTGGGTGGAACTGAACTGCCCAAACAGGCTGCTTGGTGGAAGCGTATGCAGCATACTTCACATTAGCCGTAGAAGCGATGCACTTGTAATCCTCAGGGATGGCTGTGATGGTATCACCATGGCTCATCCAAACCTGCGAGTTCTCTACGAAGCCCTTGAACAAAGGATTCTCTGCATCAAAGTGCTCCAAGTTGGCACGGCCATACTCACGGCTATCAGCTGCCTCCACCTTTCCGCCCTGAGCGTAAGAGAGGAACTGAGCACCATAGCAGATGCCGAGCACAGGGATGCGTCCGATAAACTGGCTCAAATCAACCTTGAAAGCTTCCGGATCATGAACGGAGTAAGGACTACCGCTCAAGATGACACCAATCACAGATGGGTCATCCTTTGGAAACTTGTTGTAAGGCATAATCTCGCAGAAGGTATCAAGCTCACGTACACGACGGCCGATCAGCTGCGTGGTCTGTGAACCGAAATCCAAAATAATAATCTTCTGTTGCATATTGTCTAATTTATAATTTATAATTTACAATTTATAATTCTTTCAGGAAAGCTTCCGCCTCTTTCAGCGTTTCCTGCTTTCCCACATCCATCAGCTTGAGGTCGTTTTTCACATACCCCTCAATGCGTACCTTGTCACAGTTTCTGAGATAGAAGTCCATGATAGGAAACTTATCCGGTTCTTCTTCCATCAGCGGGAAGATAGATGGAGCCACCATGTGAATACCAGAGAAAGCATACATCTTATATTTCTTAGGGTCGAGATGCTGATAAGGACTCTTCACCTCACCCGTTTCAATATTCGTCCAGCCCACCAGTCTCATCGTATCATCAAAGAGAAGATAGCGCTTGGTCTTGCGTTCACTTACCAAAAGTCGGGCTGCCAATGGAGGTTCCTCTGTGTTAGAAGCAGAAGTTTCCAATAAATCCTGGGTCTCCATCTGATAGAACTTCTTCAGATCTACATTACTGAGAATGTCCACATTATGTATCAGAACAGGCCCATGAGAATCAAAGAGAGGCCATGCTTTCCGGATACCTCCACCCGTTTCGAGCAACTTATCCGTTTCATCGCTGATGCGGATGTCCATGCCGAAATTGTCATTCACCTTGAGATAATCTGTAATTTGATTGGAAAAATGATGCACGTTCACTACAATGCGAGTGAAACCTGCATCCTTCAGTTGAAAGATGACACGTTTGAGCAAAGGTTCTCCCCCTACCCTTACCAAGGCCTTCGGAATGCTGTCGGTAAGAGGCTTCAGGCGAGTGCCCAAACCTGCTGCGAATATCATTGCTTGCATCATTGCTAAATAGCTATCTTTTAATGTGCGTGCAAATTTACTAACTTTTTGCGATATAGCCAAATTTGCACGCCAAAGATTATTGTTTTGCAGGCAAAACCTGCTCAATCTTCTGTTCACGATGGCAGATTCTTACCTCCACACCAAACTTTTCATGGATATGCTCGGCAAGATGCTGGGCTGAATAAACGCTGCGATGCTGACCACCTGTACAACCGAAGCAGAACATCAGAGAGGTAAAACCACGCTGAATGTAGCGATTCACATGATGATCGGCAAGCGCATAGACATGCTCCAGGAACTTCAGGATTTCCCCATCATCCTCTAAGAATCGGATCACAGGCTCGTCCAGTCCTGTCAACTTCTTATAAGGTTCATATCTGCCCGGATTGTGCGTGCTGCGACAGTCGAAGACATAACCGCCTCCATTGCCAGAAGGATCCTCTGGAATACCTTTTCTGAAAGAGAAACTGAAAACCCTAACCACCAGCGGCCCCTTGCCGTCATACTTGGAGAAAGTAGCCGGACCATCCTGTGGATGCGAAATATAGATATTGTTGTCCGTTGTCTTATATCCGTCAGCACGGTTGACAGCCGCACTTTCGATACGGGCAAACTGAGGCAACTCTGTCAGTCGGCGCAACATATCCATCATATAAGGATAAGGGAACACCTTTTCACCCATCTTCAGGAGATCACGCAGATTCTGGATGGCTGGAGGAATGCTCTCCAAGAAATGCTTCTTGCGCTCGAAATAGCCCCTGAAACCGTATGCGCCCAATACCTGAAGAGTACGGAAGAGCACGAAGAGACTCAGGCGATTGACGAAATGACGGACAGATGGAACTTCCGTATAATTCTTGAGCGACTGATAGTATTCCCATACCAGTTCCCGTCTCAACTTGAATGAATATTGAGCAGAAGCCTGCCACAGGAAAGAAGCCAAATCATAATAGAACGGTCCCTTACGGCCACCCTGGAAATCAATAAAGTATGGATTTCCTTCTTTGTCAAGCATGATATTTCTCGCCTGGAAGTCACGATAGAGGAAACAGTCCATCGGTTCAGAAGTCAGATCCTTGGCAAAAAGTCGGAAGTTAGCTTCCAGTTTCAGTTCATGGAAATCCAGATCAGTAGGTTTCAGAAAACAATACTTGAAATAATTCAGGTCGAAGAGCACACTATCCACATCAAATTCCGGCTGCGGATAACAATTCTCCCACTCCAGTCCACGTGCCCCACGCAATTGGATGTTAGGCAATTCACGAATGGTCTTGATCAGAAGATCCTTTTCCTTCTGATTATATCTGCCACCCGCATCTCTACCACCCTTGATGGCATCAAAAAGAGACACACTACCCAGGTCTGTCTGAATATATCGGAGTTCATCATCGCTGACAGCTAAGATTTTCGGCACAGGCAATTGCCTGAGATTGAAATGATTAGCCAGATACACGAACGCATGATCCTCGTCACGGCTGGTACCGATGACGCCCACCACCGTTTCACCACTTTGCTGGGTAATACGGAAATACTGGCGATTACTCCCCTGTCCAGCCAACTTAACCACGTTGGCAGGTTCTCCACCCTTCCATTGCTTATAGAGTTCTATTAACTTTTCCACCCTTGATTATTTCTATGTTATTTGATCAAAATTCACGCAAGAGTCAGTCCTGGGCTACTCGTCCTCATCATTCTCTTGCAGTTTACGGCGCTTACGCTTATCATCTATTTGCTGGGCGAAATTATCCCCCACAAAAAGAATCAACAACACACCCAAAGTAGCAAGGAAAGAATTCAGAGAAGTCATTCCCAATGCAACCTTAGTAATATATATCAGTCCACCTATCACGATCAGGAAGACCAGCATTTTTTTCCAATCAATATTTCTCATGCTGCAAAGTTAATACTTTTTGCGGAAAACACAAAGGAAAACGAAAGAAAAGGGCACAAAAAAAAATCGGATGTCTCACGACAACCGATTTCCAAAAAACAAACTACTTAAAAACTAATCTACTAAAACAAATCAAAAAAAATATCTTTGTCGGCTCAAAGCCGATACTTTTCTTTTCACGTTGCAAAGATACATAAAATCTCAATAACGTGCAAGTATTTTTACAGAAAAATGCAGCAAGAAGTGCTAAAATACCTAAAAATGGGGATAATTCGTAAGAATCATCCCCATTTTGTTATTTGTAGTTTACATTTTAGCTACTTAAATGCAGTTTCTGATATTTGCCGCATCATCTACCATGAAATGCTTCTTATGCAGAAAAATACATCTTCAGCAGAAAAATACGTCTTTTTCTGTCAGACACTGCTTTTTCTATCAGATGCTTTTTACATCATGCCACCCATACCAGGTGCAGCTGCTGGAGCAGCAGGAGCTGGCTCAGGTTTATCAACCAACACGCACTCTGTAGTCAAGAAAAGACCAGCGATAGAAGCCGCATTCTCCAAAGCCACACGCTCTACCTTAGCAGGGTCAACGATACCAGCCTGACGCATATCCTCGTAAACATCCTTGCGGGCATTGTAACCGAAGTCACC
>CAMBBY010000157.1 GCA_945863825.1 uncultured Prevotella sp.
ACTTCCTGGACGAAGTTTCGCAAGATGAGTTCAAGCCAGAAACAGTGGAGGATTATCAGGAAATCCTCAATGGCGAGGCATATGGTATGTTCATTTCTGTAGATCCGCTCAGTCATGTTTTTACTGATGATGTGCAAGGTGCAGATATGTCTGCACAAAGTTGGAACATACCTTATTATTATACAGATGATAATTTGGCTTTCAAGGATGTCTATACCTGGCAGCCGGATATGGACCAATTGCTTACCGATCGTAAGTTGACAGGCTATTATCAGAGTTATCAGGATTTATACAAACTGATTATGGCTTGTAATACGGTTCTTGGAGAAGTAGATAAAGCGACTGGTACAGATACAGAACGTAAGCGCACTAAAGGAGAAGCTTTAGCGCTCCGCGCTTACTATTATTGGTATTTGGTAAACCTCTATGCGATGCCATACAATATGGAGGGAACTACTCCAGACAAGTTGGCTGGTGTTCCTCTTGTCTTGACTTCAGAAATCAAGAATGAAGGGCCAAAGCGCAGTTCGGTGGCAGCTGTTTATAATCAGATAACAGCTGATATCGAGGAGGCTTGCTCTTTGTTGGAAGAAACCAAATCGTCAACCATCAGCAATTTCCGTATCAATTGGATGGCAGCTCATTTGTTGGCTTCTCGTATTTATCTTTATATGGAGAATTGGGATCAGGTGATTTCTCATGTAGATAAGGCAATGAGTGGGCATCCTGTATTGTGTGACTTGAATACTTATTCGCTGGCGATTCCGTCAAACCTTATTCCAAATCCACATAATTCATGGGCTGATATGGCATCCAATAATTTTGTTTCTTCAGCCTTTCCTGAAACTCTTTTTGTGGGCGGCTCTACTAATAAAGTAAAGATATCTGCAACATTGCTCATGCCTTCAGAAGATTTGTTCAATTCATTTACTTCTGATGATTTGAGAAAGAAGTTCGCTTTCAAGGAAACATCCATGTACTGGAAATTACAGGAATGTAAGGCGGGAAGTTCTGAAAGAGGATTTGCTTGGCGTACTGCTGAACTTTATCTGAACAGTGCTGAGGCATACGCAGAGAAATTTGCTGCTGGTGATGCTGCTTCTGGTGCCAAGGCTGTAAATGAAATCAATGCCCTTAGAAAAAAGCGTATTGCAGCAGCCTCTTATCAGGATTATACCTTGGGAAGTGCAGAAGAACTGATCCAGTTTATCCATGCAGAACGTCGCCGTGAACTGTGCTTTGAGAATCCACATCGCTGGTTTGACCTTCGTCGCTATGGTATGCCTAAGATAGAGCATCCTTGGTTTGATAAGAATGGTAACAGAACTACATTTACGCTCGAAAAGAATGATGTGGGCTATGCATTGCCTTTCCCTGTGGAAGCAACGACCAATAATCCTAATCTTGAGCAGAATCCTGTTCATGCAGTCAGAGAAGGAATGTAAATTTTTTAATGTTTTAACGCAATAAAAATGAAAAAGTTACTTTATATAATTATGTTGGCATTGCCTCTGGTATTTTGGGCATGTGATAACGATGATGTAGATGGTCCGTCAGGATCTGGTCTTTCTATCGTCTTCCCTCAGGGTAACAACGATTATGACAGAGAGTTTGTGTCATTCAAGGAGCAATATGGTTCTATGGTGCTGTATAAATTCTCGAATGCACAATTCCGATGGGCTGTAAATGAGTACATTCCTTATTATGGCACAGAAGCCAAGGAAGCTGATATTGCAAAGGCGTGGGGCCTGGTGAAGGATGGTGTCAGCGTTTGGCCAGAAGATTTCGTTAAGAAATGTCTTCCTTATCAGATATTGCTTTGCGACAGCGTCTATTCCTTATGGGATAATGATGCTGGAACAGGAAAGGATAAGAAACTGAGAAATTCCTGCTGTGGTTTCAATCATATAGCTTTCGCATTTGCTAATGACAGAATCAATCCACAGGATGTGGAAACCAAGCGTGAGGCTGTCGGAGATGTCGCCTATGCCATGATTAGCTATGCTATTTCCAAGAATATCATTACTGTTCCGGAGCGTTTCGATACCCTGTTCACAAAGTGGAAAGTGAATTATCCTACTTATACCACTAATGGTGAAATTCCTTCAGGAGCATGGGGATACAATGGTGCTGCGGCTATGGATGGTAGTGTAGAGGCAAAGAGTGGATATACATTGGCTCATGATTTTGCTTCTTATGTGAAATATATTGTGACCTGTTCTCCTGCCACCTTCGAAGAAAGATATCTCAATGATACTTTTGATTGTGGCGGTACGAAGTATGATACAGACTGGAATCTCATTCCTGAGCATCGAATTCGTCAGAAATATGAAGCAGTGCTTGACTATTTCAGAGATGAACTGGGTATCGACCTTAGTACCATTGGAACTCAGACTGAACAAATGAGATAAATACATCTTTTAAATATAAAACTCAAAATGAAAAAGTTTTTATTTTTGCTTCTTTGCCTGTTCTCAGTAATGGGCATGAAAGCTCAAATGTCCTCAAGACTTACGGGCATTAACCAGCCTAAAGCTGGAGAAAAAATCAGTTTTAACTATACCAATAATGAGGGACCAATCGCCAATCGCGACACACTCTCTGCGGTCATCTACATGTATCAGGATTATGTGTGGAACATCGATGATCTGACTCTTCAGAAAACAGGCAAAAACCAGTGGAAAGGCGAATACCAGTTGCCTGCCGACTGTGCCTTCTTCGCTATTTCCATGCGTGCTGGCGATATCTACAATCGTGTAGCAGATAATAATGATGAGAATGGCGGCTACGTCTATATGACCAGTCAGGAAGATGGTACTGCGCTTCCTGGCGGATATGCAGCTTTTGCCAGCTTCCGTTGTCCAAAGCTATATTATGTAACCAATTATTTCACCAATTACAGTATTTCTGAGGAAGCTGAGATGATGTGGATGAACAAGGAAGTGCAGAATTATCTGAAGCGTATGCCTGACTTCATCGACTTGTATTTGAAAAATATTCAATTGATGTCAGGTGAAAACTACAATAAGGCGATTGGTCATTTCTTTGATATGGCAAAGAAGGATTTCCCAGATAACGAATTTGTTCTCTCTACTTTCGAGAATGAATATCGTTTTAAGATAAAGGATGTGGCAAAGGCTGATTCTATCCGTGATGCGATGTATAAGTTATTTCCTAATGGAAAAGCCTGCATGTTCCGTGATTTCCAAAAATTCCAGTCTATGATGGGTCTTGCTGCAGCTGATTCTATCGAGAAATTCTTTGTGAAGTATCCTCAGGATGCCTGCAAGAAGAGTAAACATTTCAGAGATCAGAATTATATGTATTATAATCTCTCTCGCGTGTATTGCCCATTGCTTTTTGATGGCAAACAGTACGACCGTCTGGTGAAGCATTTGCCGATGTTTGATTTCAAAGCTTTGAGCGAATGTTACCGTTGGAATATCTTCCGCAAGTTCCGTATGCATTTCTTAGGTAATGATACTATCTACAGTGTGGCAAAACCTTTGATGGATCTGCTCATTGAAAAGCGTCAGGACCATTCTTGCATGGATGGTCTCTATAATTCTCCTTCAGAAGCGCAGTTGAATGCTGACTACCAGTTCTATGATTGTCTGGGTTCTCACATCAAGTTGCTCAATGCGATGAAGCGATATGAGGAAGCTTATAGTTACTTGAAGTATTTTGATAATGAAGAGATGGCTTATTGTAATGCTTCTGTCAATGAGGCCCATTATCAGGTATTGAAGGCATTGAACAAGAATGGTGAAGCCTTGGAAACCTTGAAACTGGCAGCGAAATATAATACTGTAACCAATGAAATGCTTGCGGAATTACGTAGCCAAAGTGGTTGCAAGACAGACCAGGAATTCCAAAAGTATATGGATGGTTTGAAGGGCTCAAAGGTGAAGGCTGCCTTGGAGGAAGAGGTGAAGTCACACATGATGAATACTGCGATTCCTAATTTTACTCTGACAGATTCACAGGGCAAGCAGGTAAGCATGTCTTCTTATAAGAATAAGATTGTAGTCATCGACTTTTGGGCTAATTGGTGTGCACCTTGCAAGGCTGCTATGGAGGGTATGAAACTCGCCGTTGATAAATATGCAAATGATAAGGATGTGGTGATCCTCTTTGTGAATACACAGGACCGTGGTTATGCTGGCAGAGCTACAACAGAGAAGTTCATGAATGCCAAAGGCTATAAGAATTTTAATGTGATGTATGACAATAAAAAGCAGGGTAGCAAGGAATTCAGTGCAGGATTCAGCATCTTTGCTAAGTTGTTTAATTCTTCAGGCATCCCACGTAAGGTGATTATCCGCAATGGCAAGTTGCTTTATACAGCCGAAGGCTATTCTGGTAGTCCTTCACAGCTCTGCGACGAGATCTGTAGTGCTGTAGAATTGATTAAAAAGTCAAAATAAAGATATCGGTTGAATGAAAGGATTGATATTTTCTATCATTGTTAAGAACGCTTGGGTAGGAACTTCGGTTCCAGCCCTTAAGCGGTCTAAACTTATAACCATATTGCTGGTGTGTGTGGCAATGGCTGCACAGGCACAAAATTCTCCGGAAGAGAAGTTTAACATGGCGATGTATGCTGTGACGAATATGTATGTGGATAGTGTCAATAAGGCAAAATTCGTGGATGAAGAGATTGCGAAAATGCTCAAGTCTCTTGACCCGTTTTCTGAATATCTTCCTCCGATGACGGCTAAAGCCAATGAGGAGGCTATTCTCGGCTTGCCATCATCTCCTGCATCTTCTGCTGGTAATACATCTTCTTCTGAAAGTAATGCGCCTTCTTCTGCTGGTAAGGTTTCCTCTTCTTCCACCCCCTTTGTCCCTTCTGCCTCTTTTGGTCCTTCCTCTATCAAGTACTATTATATCTGTCTCTTATACACATCTGACGCTGCCGACGATACTCCTTGT
>CAMBBY010000158.1 GCA_945863825.1 uncultured Prevotella sp.
ACACAAGGAGTATCGTCGGCAGCGTCAGATGTGTATAAGAGACAGATTATGAACCTTAAGGAATTTTTAATTGTTTATATAGAAGAGAAAAGGAAAAATCATTTTGTTGTTCTAAAGAAAAGTCGTATTTTTGCACAAAAAATATGTTTAGTAGAAAATTTTATCTCTCTTTTATGTTGGCTTTGTCATTTTTGTTGTGTTCTGACACGGCAATGGTTTGGGCAAAGAAAAAAAATCCAAAATTTAAGCTCGTATTTCGGGAGGAATTTAACCTTCCTGATGGTAGTCAGCCTAATCCCAGATTATGGAGTAGGGTGCCACGTGCTAAGAATCTGTGGGCAAAGTGGAATTCTGATGCGGCAGATGTTGTCTTGATTAGAAATGGAAGACTGGTTTGCCGGGTCATTCCGAATACGAATCCTGCAGATACAGCTATGATGTTGGCGGGTGCAGTATTTACAAAGAATAAGTTTGCCTTTAAATATGGTAAATTAGAAGTTAGGATGAGAACAAATTTACAGAAAGGTAACTTTCCTGCTGCATGGATTATGCCGCAAGTTCCCGGTAGCCCATATCGATATGGCGAAGTGGATCTGATAGAATATTTTGGCGACGAAGGCATTGCACGACAAACCTTCCATTCGCATCGCACGGCGATTTTGAAAAAAAGTGGCGATAAGACAGTCTTCCTGACGAGAAATATCGAGCGAGACAAATGGCATGTCTATGGTTTGGAATGGACACCTCATGCGCTGATTACTTATATTGATGGAGAGACTACCGGCTGCTATCTTAAGTCGAATGACCCCGTTAAGTTAGAAGAGGGGCAATGGACGTTTGACCGTTCCTTCTTTATTATTCTTAATCAAAGTGTAGGATATGGCAACTGGCATGCTCCAGACCCGCATGCAACTTATGAAACCGAGTTTGACTGGGTGAGAATATATCAAAGAGAAAAGGACATCACTTATTATTAAAAGTGGTGTCCTTTTCTGATTACAGACGTCAATATGATTCCATTAAATTTTCTTTTTGAAATCTTTTATGCTAAACAATGCACCTGCTTTTTTCAAAAACTCAGGAGTAAAGTAAGTCATCAGTCCTCCGAGTGATGTGAACGTTAACTCTCCAAAGTAAATCTTTCCGTTCTCGTCTTCCGGATTCAAATTGTATAAGTCAACTCTCAATTCAGGGAATCCCTGGGATAGCTTTTCTGCTACCTCTATCATCTTTTCCAGATTTTTGGGTTTGGGCATTACTTTACCTTTTGAATAGCCCGAGTTGAAGATAGAATATTGTGGGCAGGCATTCCACTCTCTGTCATAGAGCATAACATGGGCACTTGCACCATCAGAAGAACGCTCAGAACATGTCCATATATAATGAACTTTCCCGTTGAAGCACCACATTTTGTAATCTACCAATGTGGATTCTCCCTTTGGAGCAGGTAGTAGCTCTTCGGCAATAACCATAGGATGGATAGCCTTGTAATGAGGTTCTGCATGAAGCAAACCTATGTTCTTGCGGTGTAGCCATTCGTCCATAGTCTTTATAAGTGTCTCTTTCTGGGCTTCAGAAAGATGACTTTTTCCTCTTATTGGCTTGTTGGTACCTTTACCATCGCCATTATTTGCCTTGAGGATGAAATTCTCTGGCAGTTGGTCGAAGTCAAAGTCATTTACATTGTCCCAAGCACCATAGAGCTTGACAAGGTTCTCACCGAGTCCTTTTCCCTCTACATAATCTCTCACCTTATATTTGTCAGCGAGGACAGTCCACTGGCTTGTGTCGGAATACAATTTAGCCCAAAGAATCTTCTCGTTGAGATCCTGAGGGTCTTCTAAATTGAGCTTTTTCTTGAAGGTGAGAAAATATCTTATCTTCAGGAGTAATTCCGGATTGTGCTTGCCTAAGAAATGGCAAAAACTAATAGCAGGGGCAAAGAGTATTCTTCCTACTTTACTTGATGTTGGATGTATCATATCTACTATTTTTAATGTTGCTGTATCAGTTTATTATAAAAAGTACCAGCTATTCTGCTTATATAGAATAGTGGGTCATTGTGAGTAAGGTGTCTAAAGTACATGTTTGTGTATTTGGAACTTTGAGACAGAAACTCATATAATCTTGTTGCGATGCTGATGTTACGTCTTCCTGCAGAATTATGTCTTTTTCTGACATAGTATATGCAATTTGGAGTGGCAACTTTCACATGCTTGACTTTCCAGGATATTCCATACATAAATATCGAGTCTTCACCACGTTTGATGTTTGTGTCGAAACGTTGTCCATTTATGCAGTTTTTAGGAAGCAGCTTGCAGCATGCTGACGAGAAAAAACTGCGATTGACAAAAAGACTTGATTCCTTTTCTGGTTGGTAGTTCTTATAAGCACGGCTTAAGAAATGCTGCTCGCTTTCTTCTCTAGTAACCTCATCTACATCTTTCACATTGGCTTCAACAATTCCGTTGTCACATGCTTTAGAAAGCAAGTCCTCCAGATAGTTGTCTGATACCCAGTCGTCATCATCTATGAAACAGATATGGCAACCTTGTGCTTTTTCCATTCCAAGATTTCGAGCTCTAGACACTCCATTAGGAGTAGAGTAAAGCAGCGTACTGTTAAAGGAATATTCGGGCAGTTTCTTCTGGATTAAACTTTCATAAGGTTCTCTTTCACCATTGAGTACGAGGATTACCTCAAACTCATCCTTTGATAAAGTTTGATTCTCAAGACTTCCTAAACACTCCCAAAGATAGTCCTTGGGAGCGTATGTTGGTATGATAACACTTATTTTAGTTGCCATAACTGTTACTTATTTTGCATATTCAACTTCAATACCTCCTATCTCTGCAGCAATCTGTGAATAAGAAGAACCTACGCTTCCTATAATCTTGTTGGTCTTGCTAAGACAGAATAAGTCTAACACTGCAAATTTCATTCCTTCCAGGGAATTGCGGTCTGTATCATCCATCAGGGTAATGATGCGGTTCGGATATTTTGATTTCAGATTTTCCTTTACCTCATCATCATCGCTGGCTACATAGAACTTGGTATTGGCATTCTTCTTGATTTCCGCATCCATCATGTTGGTAAAGTTCTCTAATGGAGAGGATTGAATGGAAACCACATTGTCTGTTCTGCGGATATGTACACCGATAGTTCGCTCAGAAAAGCCTGCCACTACTTCGTTTATTCTTCGCTGGATATCATCTTGTGGAATGAACATCCCTTGGATGGTATATTTCGTACACATAGGATAACACGAGATGAGGAGGAGCGAGCGTGAATAGCTTTTCTTTAATTTGCTATATACCTCATCGCCATTGCGATAAATACTGAAGTTGAATACGGTTTGCTCGAACATCGTTTTTAGCAGGGGCCATCTTACCAGATAGTCCTTGTTTCCATTGATGTTGTATAGCCATTGTTTGTTCTCAATCAGTTTCACATCATCTTGTGGAATAGGTTTGAAAAGTTCGCAATAATCAGCTTTTAAGCCTAGGCTGTTGTTCCAGTAAATGACAGAAGGACAATGATATTTCTTTGCCACCGCCACTCCTGTGGCTATGGCACGTAATCGGTTGCAAAGTCCTCCTGTTGGTATGATTTTAACTTCCATGTTTCGTTATCGATGTAGTTATTCTTTTATTTCTTAATTTTATTTCTGATGGCATCCAGGAAACCATGACCATACTTGGTGTCTGGTTCTACATAGTTGCCTTCACCCCATTCGTTCCATGAGCGAAGGAAGAGAATCTTTCTCTGCTCAGGCTTGTTCTTGATGAGCTGCAATGCATCTTCTATATGATGCTCGAAGTTCTCTGGGGTAGCATTCACGTAAATACCTTCGTGCTTGCCGGCTCTAGGGGTGCGGTCCCACTGTGGGAAAAGAGTAGGGAACACGTTGTCCCAATTGTCTTCCGGTGAAAAGAAATGCTTCATCACCTTAGGATAATCATACTTCAGTGCCGGCATGAAAGGGAATGCCTTCTGCATGGCTTTTCTTGCTATACGCCAATACTTTCCCTGATACATCATCTCGGCTCTACCTTTTCCCATCGGGTTGATGCCATCGAAACCTAATTCCAGGAATGAGTTGTAGATGTCGGCACTGCTTTCGAGGTTTGGCATCACACGTCTGATGGTGCCATCTTCGTTTCTCTTGACCGTTGTTGTAGAAGCACACATAGCAACGAAGAAGATGCCTTTTAGACCATTCTCCTTTGCCATTTTTCTCCAGAGTTCCATGAAGTGGCGCACATCCTTGAAGTGATATGGGTTGAAAATCAAGAACAGTGGCTTGCCATCTACCGTGATGTAACGATGATCCTTGAATGCTTTGAGCACATAGTTGAAATGGGCAATGTAATCTTCGTCGCCAGGATACAATTGCTCACAGATCATCTGGTTGCCACCTTTGTTCTTCCATGTATTTGTTTTCCAGTCATGGTTTGCCCATGCCAGGCAGAATGGAAAATCTGGTTTGCCGGAATTGAGAACCTCATCGAATGGGCGCTGTAACAGGCGTTTGCCGTTACCCATCCAGTAATGCCAGTAGCAGAATCCTTCTACGCCAGCTTCACGTGCCAACTGAGCCTGTTGTTCTCGGGTCTCAGGCAAGCGAAGATCATAGAAGCCTAAATCGGCTGGTATTCTTGGCTGGTAGTGTCCATGAAATACAGGACGGGCCTTGGCTACGTTGGTCCATTCAGTAAATCCTGGTCCCCAGACATTGTCGTTCTCAGGGATTGGATGAAACTGTGGCAAATAATATGCTATAACTCTTGCTTCCATTATGTTGTTTCCTATTATATATTACAATTGAGCCCACTTTAAAAAGGGGCATATTTTGAATCCAGTCTGACCAGTGTGGTCATTCTGAGTGAAACATAGCAATCGGCTCCGCTGGTGAATAT
>CAMBBY010000159.1 GCA_945863825.1 uncultured Prevotella sp.
TGACAAGATGCATGGAACAACAGATTATTATTATAAATTCCATACATACAACCATGTTGCAACATCACTCTGATATGCTTATGCAACTTCTCGCAAACAGAGAATGAATGATGCAATTTGCTGATGAGAATTTCTTCCTCCGGTGATAATTCAGATGGGGCAGCAGGATTGATAGTAGGGAAGGAGCAAGAACTCATCTTGTACGTTTTCCCTTGAAGTTCAATCGTACCATTCTGATAATCAACATGTTCAAAGAGACATCTGTCATTCATTTTCCATTCAGGATGCTTGGCAATAATCTGGCTCTCCACCTTAAACTGAATTACCGCAATGGCCTTATGCATCTGGGCCGTTAATCGCAAAGTTTTTTCATCTAACTGAGAAGCGCCACCACTTGTTTTAGGAATAAACTCCGTACATGGATCATTCTTGTAAGTCTCCATGGCAAACGTAGCCAAAGGAACAAGATTGATTCCATATCCTTCCTCAAGAGTTGGTAAATTACCATATCTTAAACTCAATCTGATAACATTACAGATACAAGCATCATTACCTGCCGCAGCACCCATCCAAAGAATGTCGTGATTACCCCATTGCATGTCCCAACTATGATATTTCCTCATCGTGTCCATAATGATGTGAGCGCCAGGACCTCTATCGAAAATATCTCCCAATATATGTAGCGAATCGATAGCCAAGCGCTGGATTACATTAGCAATGGCGATGATGAAATCGTCCGCTCTACCTGTAGAAATTATAGTATCAACAATAACATTTACATAAGCGGTTTTATCATGATCTTCCGTATGCTCATGAAGAAGTTCCTGAATGATGTATGAAAAATCTGCAGGAAGCGACTTTCTTACTTTTGAACGAGTATATTTGCTGGAAACATCACGGCATACTGCAACCAATTGATGAAGCGTAATATGATACCAGTCGTCAATATCCGTCTCATTATGCTTTACCAGTTCAAGTTTCTGTGCCGGATAGTAAATAAGCGTACACAGTTCTCTTTTCTCTGATTCCCTCAGTGTGTTACCGAACAGTTCATTTACCTTTCGCTTAATGTTTCCTGATGCATTCTTCAACACGTGAATAAATGCTTCATACTCACCATGGATATCAGCCAGAAAATGTTCCGTACCCTTAGGCAAATTAAGGATTGCCTGCAAATTGATAATCTCCGTACTCGCCTCCGCAACCGTAGGAAACGATTGTGAAAGAAGTTGGAGATACCTCATGTCTTCTTCGATATTGTAATGCTTCATACGTTGACAATTTGTTAATTCTTATTGATAATATATTTACAATCAGAAACTTAAACCCATTGATTCCCAAGTTATTCCAATGGGAAGAGACCAAACAGTTCTGCATCTATCTGATCCGTAATCTGTCTGAAATCCTCAGGGTTCTCCTCGAAATTAAGATGGTCACCATCTATAATAATCAATTTACCCTTATAGTTTTTGATCCAATTCTCATATCTGTTATTCAATCCCTGAAGATAATCTATGCGAATACTTTTTTCAAAGTTTCTACCACGACGCTCGATATGGCTCACCAGAGTAGGGATGCTACTTCTGATATAAATCATGAGATCAGGAAGTTTTACCAGACTGATCATAAGATCAAAGAGGTCGGTATAGTTTTCAAAATCCCTGTCACTCATCATACCGATATCATGAAGATTTGGAGCGAAAATCTTCGCATCTTCAAAGATAGTTCTATCCTGAATAATCGTATCATCACACTTGGAGATTTCTACTACATCATGAAATCTCTTATTCAAGAAATAGATCTGCAGGTTGAAAGACCATCTTTCCATATCCTTGTAATAATCAGCCAGATAGGGATTATTATCAACAGGTTCGAAATTAGGTTTCCAACCATATCTTTTGCTCAGTAATTTCGTGAGCGTCGTTTTACCACTACCGATATTGCCCGCAATTGCTATATGCATTTTCTTTACGTTTAAATTGTTTACTAATCTTTTTCGTTTACTCGTGAAGAGAAAAGACCAAAGAGTTCTGCGTCTATCTTATCAATGATGCCTCCAAACTCTTTAGGATTATGCTCAAAATCCATGTTGTCAACGTCAATCATGAGCACCTTTCCTTTGTATTTATTCCATATAAAATCTTCGTAGAGAGCATTGATCCCCTGAAGATAATCAAGTGGAATTTTCTGTTCACATTCCCGTCCTCTTTTCTGGATATTTTTGACGAGATGCGGTACAGAAGAACGAAGATAAATCATCAATTCCGGTTGCTCTACAACAGACATCATTGAATCAAACAATCCCATATAAGTATCAAAGTCACGCTCGTCCATATAACCCATTTTTCTATTGTTAGCCACAAAGACATACACGCCCTCGAAGATACTGCGGTCTTGAATGATAGTCTCGTTACTTTGTTGTATTTCCAACAGATTTTTGAAGCGCTGCTTCAAATAGAAGATTTCCATATTGAGCACCCATCTGGGAATATCTTTATAATAATCATCCAGGTAAGGGTTTTTCTCAACGGGTTCAAGAAATTTCTTCCATCCGTAATGCTTTGATAACATTTGAGTAAGCGTTGTTTTACCACTTCCAATATTACCTGCTACTGCTATATACATACTTTATTTAAGTTTAGATGAGATGAAATCCATTTTTATGAAGAAAGAATCATCATATATTAAGAATGGTCATCTCAAGTGAATTTTTCTCTGAATTGTTCCTCTGTGATAATGGAAATCCCCAGTTGATGGGCCTTCTTGTTTTTAGAACTTTGAGACTCTGCATCATTATTTATAAGGTATGTTGTGCTTTTACTCACACTACCAGTTACCTTACCACCTTGACTTTCTATATAAGCCTTCAGTTCGTTTCGGTTTTTATAATGATATACATCGCCTGTTATCACAAAAGTCTGACCTGCACATTTCGTACCCACTTCCGCAACTTCTACCTCTTTGACATCAAGTTCCTTCAGTAGGTTTGAAACCTTAAGATAGTTTTTATCATCTTTGAACCAGTTTACGAACCTGGCACTTTTTTCAGGCCCAATACCATCTATACTTGCAAATACATCATCAAAAAGCGAAGTCTTAGCAGTTTCCATCAATTCCTTAAAAGTATATTTACTCAAAAGACGTTTGGCAACATCAAACCCGCATAGAGGAATACTCAGAGCATACAGCAGATGCCTGCTGTCAGTATTTCGACTTTTTTCGATACTTTCCAACAACTTACTGACCGATTTCTTGCCAAATCCATCCAGACTCGTAATCTGGTAGGCAAAATCTTTCAAGTGATAGAAATCAGCATAATCCCTGATCCATCCATGATTGATAAAAGTGGAAACCGTTTGTTCTGAAATTCCGTCTATATTGATTCCATCTTTGCTTACAAAGCGGGCAAACTTCTTCAATTGTTTAGCAGTACAGTCAGCATTGCTGCAATGTAATTTCTTAGTCCCCGATTCACTCAAAACCACATGAGCCTCAGCACCACAAACAGGACATTTATCAGGAATATTCAGAACGCCAACTTTTTCAGTTATTTTGATGACTTTAGGAATAATCTTATTGGCCTTGATTACCTGTAATTTCGTACCCGCATCTCCAATACCCAAGCGTTCACATTCGCTGATATTACAGAGCGAAGCACGCTGAACGGTAGTGCCTTCCAACTCTACTGGTTGAAAAACTGCAACAGGTGAAATCGTACTGGCAGCACATGACCATTCTATATGATCCAAAACCGTCTCTGCATATTCATCCTGCCATTTGAAAGCATAACCGGCTCTTGTCGCATGATGACCAGTAACAGAACCAGTAGAAGCATACTGGGTATCATCATAAGTAATAACCAGTCCATCCACCGGAAATGGTTGCTTCTTATGGGTAACTTTCTGGGTAAACTCATCAATTTTCTCCTGAATATTCACAGAGGTAGGATTATCTATGAATCGATGTTCCACCGTCTGAAAGCCAAGCTTTTCTAAATAATCCATTCTTTGCCCCCATGACAGAATTTCCTGATCGGAATATACTAAAGTGAAAGGAATCCACTGGATATGGCGGAGTTTAACTTCATCCACATCCTTAAGCGTCAGAGATCCAGACGCAAGATTACGCGGATTGGCATAATCACTTTCTGTCTCTAAAAGAAAATTATTGAAATCCTCATAGGAAATTACAGCCTCTCCACGGATTACCAAATGCCCTTTTTCAGAAATCTTAGGCAATACTCCCTTGATGGCAGGGGCAAGATGAGTAATATTCGTACCAATATGCCCATCACCACGAGTTACGATTTTGGTAAGTTTCCCATCATCATAAGTAGCAACTAACGTAAGTCCATCAAGTTTCCATGAAATCCAAATCGGTTTGCTGCTGGCCCATTTTTCAAGGTCAGCAACACTTTTGGTTTTGGCAAGTGATAAGGCAGGAAATTCATGAGGTTCTTTCTTGCCGGAAATAGAATCCTCAGAAACTTTATTTGTTGGAGAATCTGGTAAAACTATTCCAGTTTCATCTTCCAACAATTTCAGCTGGTCGAACTTGGAATCCCACTCATAGTCGGACATCAGTTCAGCCTCACCATTATAATATGCTTGAGAAGCATTGTTGAGTTGTTCAACAAGCTGCTTCATCATAGTCGTTTTTTCTTCTTTCATAATTGTTTCTTTCATACTTAGATTGAAGTAAGCGGACAAAATGAAATATCAACTTTCAAAAGCCAGCTACAACATATCTCATGCAAAGATACTGCAAATAATTCTAATTGCCAAAAAAAGAAACAATATTTTGGAAATACGACATTAAAATCTCTTAATAGATATTTTCTTCTTTTTCATTCAGCGTAACATATTCAAATGCAATTCGCTTGCCACGGGTACCATAAT
>CAMBBY010000160.1 GCA_945863825.1 uncultured Prevotella sp.
TACACAAGGAGTATCGTCGGCAGCGTCAGATGTGTATAAGAGACAGACCATCGCATGGCCATGTCCTTCGCACCAGTTGCCTTCAAGTTACCTTATCTGGAAATCAACAATCCAGAAGTGGTAAGCAAATCCTATCCACATTTCTGGGAAGACCTGAAAAAAGTAGGATTTGAGATCAGCGAGGTATAATAATCACAATAAAAGATATCGAATGATTTACCTGATTATTGCATTGGTTGTCTTAGGACTGGCAAGCGCACTAATAGGACTTTTCACCCAACGGAAAGGAGAAGAAGAGCCCCTAAAAGAAGGCGTTTCGTGTAACACCTGTAATGGAGAAAACACGAAATGCGAGCAGGAGTGCATGATGGAAGCAGCAACCAAAGAGATAGAATATTATGATGACGAAGAATTAGACACGTATAAAGGACGTGCGGCAGATGATTATTCCGAAGAAGAAGTTGAACAATTCGCTGAAGTCTTATATACAATGAAGCCGGAGGAAGTGGCAGGCTGGAACAGAAGCCTCATCCTCAGAGGCATCAACTTGCCAGACCAGTTGAAAGATGAAGTCATCAGTTTCTTAAGCGAGGATTGAAAAAGAATATTTTATAGGAAATGAACATTCTACAATATACATTTTTTCAGAATGCCCTCTTGGGTGCCTTCCTTACAAGCATCCTGTGTGGAATCATAGGCACTTATATCGTAACCCGACGATTGGTATTTATCAGCGGGGGTATTACCCACGCATCATTTGGCGGAATAGGAATTGGCGTATTCACTGGTACCAATCCGATTCTGGCAGCCATGATTTTTGCCATACTGAGCGGATTTGGCGTTCAATGGATGTCATCCAGAAAAGATGTCAGGAAAGATTCTGCCATCGCCATGTTCTGGACCTTGGGAATGAGCGTAGGAATTATCTGCTGCTTTCTCACGCCCGGCTTCATGCCAGACCTACCTTCATTTCTCTTTGGCAGCATCCTGACGATAGAAGGTTCTGACTTATGGCTATTGGGCATCCTGACATGTATCACCATCGCCGTATTCACCTGTTTCCTCCGTCCGATTCAGAGTGCAGCTTTCGACAGCACCTTTGCACGCTCGCAGCACTTGCCGGTAGCGGCGATAGAATATCTGATGATGACACTCATTGCCATGACGATTGTTGCTTCATTGAAAATGGTGGGCATCGTACTGGCTATCAGTTTGCTGACAATTCCGCAGATGACAGCCAACCTGTTCACCTATAACTATAAGCAGATGATTTTTACCAGCATCATCCTGGGATGGATAGACTGTATCATAGGACTCTATGCCAGTTATGTGCTGAATGTTCCATCAGGAGCCACAATTATTTTTGTCAGTATCATGGTTTTTATGCTCAGTAAGACAATAAAAGCCCTACAAAACAAGTTGTATAATAAAGACAAGCTGTCACTTGAGAAAAAGTGATGATCAGCAGACAACATTCTAAAATCATACAAGAGTGAAACAAAATTATCTCCGACATATCATCCCCCTATTATCAATTATACTCCTAATTGGTATTGGCAGTTGCTCTACGCAGAAGAATACAGCGAAGAGTCGCTGGTGGCATTCTTTCAACGCCCGTTATAACACCTATTATAATGGTACATTAGCCTATATTGACGGTTCATTAGAAAAAGAGAATGGCAATAAGGACAACTTCACGGAGATGATTCCTCTCTATACCGTAAGCAATAAAAACAGCCGCGAACTGGGAAAAGGCAATTATGAGAAAGCCATCACCAAGTGTGAGAAAGCGATTCATCAACACAGTATCAAGAAACGTCCGGAATGGAACAAAAACCATCGCAAAACAGAAAAAGATATTGAATGGTTGAGCCGTAAGGAATACAATCCGTTCTTATGGAAAGCATGGTTGCTAATGGGACGTTCCCAATTTTTCAAAGGCGATTTCGAAAGTGCTGCAACCACTTTCTTCTATATGAGCCGCCTCTACTCCACCCAACCAGCCATCTACGGCAGAGCAAGGGCCTGGCTGGCTAAATGTTATATCGAACAAGGATGGCAGTATGATGCAGAGGACGTAATCCGTAAAATGCAAAGAGACAGCATCCACTGGCGTGCCCAGAAAGAATGGGACTACACATACGCTGATTACTATATCCATACAGGAGACTTCGAACAGGCTATCCCCTATCTCCGCAAAGTAATCAAGCATGAGATGCGACGGAAGCAAAAGGCGCGCGAATGGTTTCTCTTAGGACAGTTGCTTGCTGCCACTGGCAAAAAGCAG
Source organism: uncultured Prevotella sp. (assembly GCA_945863825.1). GTDB lineage: Bacteria > Bacteroidota > Bacteroidia > Bacteroidales > Bacteroidaceae > Prevotella. The sequence continues at coordinate 2,288 of CAMBBY010000160.1, forward strand.
GAAGCCTACAAAGCCTTCAAGCATGTCACACGTCTCAATCCTCCATACGAACTGGAATTCAACGCCCGTATCTCCATGACAGAGGTGATGGCCAGAGGAAATGCCAAACAGATGATCAGCCGTCTGAAACGTATGGCTGCATCAGACAACAACAAGGAATACCTGGACCAGATATACTACGCAATAGGTAACATCTATCTCAACGAGAAAGATACCGTCCAAGCCATCTCTGCATACGAAAGAGGAAATGCCAAGGCGACACGCAGTGGTATTGAGAAAGGTGTGCTCTTGCTTCATTTAGGCGACTTGTACTGGGGTATGGAAAAATACAGTGATGCCCAACGCTGTTACGGAGAAGCCATCGGCTTGCTTGACAAAGACCGTAAAGACTATAAGATTCTTGCAGAACGTTCTAAAATACTTGATGAATTAGTTCCTCATACAGAAGCTGTCCACCTGCAGGACTCTCTCCAGGCTCTTGCCAAGATGAGCGAAAAAGAAAGAAATGCAGCCATCGACCGCGTAATAGATGCCCTCAAGAAGAAAGAAAAAGAAGAAAAGAATAAACTGGCAGAAGAAGAAAGCAACCGTCAACAAGCACAAAACGGTGGAAATGCCAACAGAAACAACAATTCGAATAAGAACAACAATACATCAACAGGAAATACCGGACAAAAAGGACTCTGGTATTTCTACAACCCTATAGCCGTAAGTCAGGGTAAGACCCAATTCCAACGCCTATGGGGCAAACGAGAAAATGTAGATAACTGGCAACGCATCAACAAGACGGTGGTCAGTGCGCCACAAGGCGCTGAAGAGATGACAGACGAAGTAAGAGATTCTCTTGCCTATGTAGCCATCAAGGAAGATTCTCTGAAACAGATTACAGACAGTGCACAAAACGATCCACATAAGCGAGAATATTATCTGGCTCAGATTCCTTTTACAGAAGAACAAATAGAAGCCAGCAACAAGCTGTTAGAGGATGGACTGTTGAATTCCGGCGTTATCTTCAAGGATAAGTTGGACAATCTTTCCCTGAGCGAAAAAGCACTCAGAAGATTGGAAGACAACTATGCTGATGACTTTGAGCACATGGACGATGTATATTACCACCTCTATCTGTTATATTCCCGAAAGGAAATGCCGGTAGAGGCAGAACGTTATGTACAGAAACTGAAGAAGAAATATCCTGAAAGCCAATGGACAACATTGCTTACAGATCCATACTACAAAGAAAATGCCCAGTTTGGTGTTCATATAGAAGACTCTCTTTATGCGGCAACCTACGAGGCATTCAAGGCAAACAGATACCAAGAGGCTAAGGCCAATGCACGCATATCTGCCGAGCGTTTTCCACTGGGAGAAAACAGGGATAAATTCTTGTTTATCGGTGGATTAAGCAAGCTCAACGATGGTGACGCCAATGCCTGCATCAAGGATATGCAGGAAGTGGTAGAGAAATATCCGAATAGCCGTATCAGCGAAATAGCGGGTATGATAGTCAATGGAGTCAATGCGGGAAAACGACTGCATGGTGGAAAGTTTGACTTGAAAGATGTATGGAACAGAAGAAGTGTTGTACTCAATGACCAGGATTCCACCCAACAGAAAGTATTCACGAATGAACGCAATGCCAACTTTGTATTCATGCTTGTTTACCAGCCAGACTCTGTAAATGAGAACCAGGTGCTCTTTGAAATGGCTAAATACAACTTTACCCATTACCTTGTGCGCAATTTCGACATGAATATCGAAGAGCAAGATGGGCTGCACAGAATGATTATGTCAGGATTCAGAAGTTACGATGAAGCATGGCAATATGCACATGCGCTGTCGGAGCAGACTGCTATCATCCGCCATCTCAACAAGGCTCGAGCTATCCTCATCAGCGAACAAAATCTCGAACTCTTAAGCACACTGTTCACATATAATGAATACGAGAAGTTCTATCAGAAACACTTCGCTTCACTCAAGTTGAAACAGAATGCCGCACCTCTCTTAACGGAGCCTACAGAAATCGTGACAGAGAAGAAGAAAATAGAAGAGACTGAAGCCGGTGATGAAGAGATACTTGACGACAAGAATGCTATAGACAACTCATTAGAAATCATAGAAGATGTTGCACCACGCATCAGCAATGAGTCTATAGAAATCAAAGAGGACATCAACCCAGAGACTCCAAAGGAAAATAATTCTGAAAAAGAAACTGAAGTTGAAAGAAATGAGGATGAGATGATCGTAGTTGATCCTAAAGTAGAAGAGCCAAAACAGGAGACTCCAAAGAAGGAAACTTCAAAAGAAGAGGCGAAACCGGAAATCTTGAAAAAGGAGGAGACTCCAAAGAAGGAAATCCAAAAGAAAGAACCTCTTGAGGAGAATGAAGATGTCTTCTATTTCGATGATGACACAGGAAACACTCAGAAGCAAGAAAATAAGAACCAGAAATCCAAAGAGGAGAAGAAAGACAAAGATGACAAATTTGACTTAGAAGACGAATATTTTGATTTCGATGGTTTTTAAAGAAACAATAGTTTCGCAAGCTCAGAAGTTAAAGGAGTTATCGCTCCCTACGGTCGCTGAGGAGTTAAGACAACAGTCT
>CAMBBY010000161.1 GCA_945863825.1 uncultured Prevotella sp.
GATCTACACAAGGGAGTATCGTCGGCAGCGTCAGATGTGTATAAGAGACAGAGCCAGCACCCAGGCTTTCTGTGATGAACATGGTTTTGTGAACAGGAAGAAGATAGGATGTATCGGAGCCAGCTATGGCGGATTTATGACCCAGTATCTTCAGACCAAGACGGATCTCTTTGCTGCAGCCATTTCCCATGCGGGTATCAGTGATCATACCAGTTATTGGGGAGAAGGCTATTGGGGATATTCCTACAGTCAGGTATCTATGGCCAATGAATATCCTTGGACCAACAAGCATCTCTTTGTAGATCAGAGTCCTCTTTATCGTGCCGACAAGATACATACGCCATTGCTTTTCCTGCATGGTACTGCTGATAACAATGTGCCGGTAGGAGAGAGTATCCAGCTCTATACTGCGCTGAAAGTATTAGGCCGTCCTACGGCTATGGTGCTGGTAGATGGTCAAGATCATCATATCATCGACTACGAAAAGCGTATCAAATGGCAGAATACCATCTTTGCCTGGTTCTCCAAGTGGCTTCAGGATGATGACAGTTGGTGGAACGAGATGTATGGAAACGAAAAAATGTAAGTCTGAAAAGACTTACATTTTTTTGTTGCTTTATCTCAAAGTCTGCGATTTTAGTTTTATCTCAAAATTCTCGATTTCTTCATTATCAGCAATTTTCTCATTATCTCAAATCTACGATTTCTGCTTTAGGGAAATCTTTGCTGTTGAAGACGAAAGTGCTGTTAGACACATTCTTAGCTCTGAAATTGCTCACCTTGATTGTGCTCCAGGAACTGCCCTGTCTCATCTTGATGACAGAAGGAACGTAGGTTTTCTTGTTGATGGTGATAATCAATTCCTGTACCGTACGCCTCTTGTTCTGAGCAATCAGGTGAACCTCATAGTTGCTGCCAGCATTTTTCAGGCTGGAATTGTAACCGGTCTTATATATATTGATAAATGTATAAGGGTTCATTGACATCTGCTGCGCCTGTGTAGGATTGCTGACATTTACCTCGTTGGTATTTTTCATATAAGTCCACTGCGTCTTACCATTATACCATACGGTAGCCTGCGGAGTGTGGGCATTAAACTTGTTGCCCTTGATGGCTATGGTGCCGGAAGTGGAACCGTATTTGGTACTTGACAGGCTGAAATTGGCGCTGGCGCCACCTTTGTTGCCTATGATTTTGGCAGTCTTATTTAAAACCTGCTGGGCTGTCTGTGCGAATGTTCCAAGACTCATCAGAGTCATGAAAGCAAATAAAATTATTTTCTTCATCATTCTTTCTTTATAAATTAAAAAAACTTTTCATGTTACTTAGATGCAAAGGTAACATGAAAAGTTTAATTAATATCTATTCTTTAAGAATTCTTAGTTTCTTTAAGCCTCGTTTAATCTTATCCTCTCAGTTGGAGAAGGAGCGTGTTCAGCTGGTTTTCGTCCTGCAGAAGCACCTCTCTTGGCTTACTTCCCTGGGCAGCACCTACGATTCCGGCTGCTTCCAACTGGTCCATCAGTCGTCCGGCTCTGTTGTATCCGATACTGAATCGGCGCTGTATCATACTCGTACTTCCCTGTTGTGACAAGACGATGGCATGTGCTGCTTCCTCAAAGTAAGGGTCGAGATTGCGCGTATCCACATTTCCGCCGCCCACAGCTTCTCCGTCATTGGCTGGCTCAGGAAGTTCGAGTGGCTCGATAGGACCAGGCTGGCTGGAGATGTACTCGTTGATGCGCTCAATTTCCGGAGTATCTACGAATGCACACTGCACACGTACCGGCTCGTTGCCATTAAGATAGAGCATATCGCCTCGACCTATCAGCTGGTTGGCACCAGTTCTGTCCAGAATGGTCTTGGAGTCTATGGCAGACGTCACCTTGAAGGCGATACGGCCAGGGAAGTTGGCCTTGATATTACCCGTAATGATGGTGGTAGTAGGACGCTGGGTTGCGATAATCATGTGGATGCCCACGGCACGAGCCAGCTGGGCAATACGGGCGATAGGAAGTTCTACCTCCTTGCCGGCTGTCATGATCAGGTCGCCAAACTCATCTATGATTACCACCACATATGGCATATATTCATGTCCGTCGGTCAGTTTGAGCTTGTGGTTGATGTACTTCTGGTTGTACTCCTTGATGTTTCTGGCACCCGCTTTCTTCAGCAGGTCGTATCGGCTGTCCATCAGCACACAGAGACTGTTGAGCGTTCTTACCACCTTGGTAACATCCGTGATGATAGGTTCTTCCTCATCAGAAACCGCCGCCATGAAATGGTTGGCGATACGGGAGTAAACGCTGAATTCCACCTTCTTCGGGTCGATGAGCACCAGTTTCAGTTCATTAGGATGTTTCTTATATAATAAAGAGGTGATAATCGCATTCAGACCCACAGATTTACCCTGTCCGGTGGCACCGGCTACGAGCAGGTGAGGAATCTTGGCCAGATCTACCATGAAAACCTCATTGGTGATCGTCTTGCCGAGAGCGATAGGAAGTTCCATCTTGGTCTCCTGGAATTTCTTGGAGTTGAGGATACTTTCCATGCTCACGATATTGGCCTTGGCATTCGGCACCTCGATACCGATGGTTCCCTTGCCAGGGATAGGAGCGATGATACGGATACCCAAAGCAGCAAGACTCAGGGCGATATCATCTTCCAGATTCTTGATCTTGGAGATGCGCACACCTTCAGCTGGCTGGATTTCGTAGAGTGTAATCGTAGGACCTACCGTAGCTCGGATGGTCTTAATCTGCACACCGAAATTGCCCAAAACCTCAATGATTCGGTTCTTGTTGGCTATCTGTTCCTCTTCGTCAATATAAGCACCGTTGTCCTCATACTTCTTCAGCAGGTTGAGCGTAGGGTACTTATATCGGGTGAAAGGTTCTTTCGGGTTGATAGGCGTATTCAGCTCTACGGTGCTGCTCACGGTGTTGCTGGAAGCCTGTTCCTCGTTGGCAGCTACGGAAATATCCATGCCGATATGCTGGGAAGCGAGTTCGGCAGCTTTCTTTTCATCAGCTTCAGCCTGCGCTCTCTCGTTGCGCAATCTGCGCTGGTTTTCCAGGAATGATACGTTAGGATCTTTGGTTGCAGCCGCTACAGAAGCGCTTTCGCCTGCTGCATCTTCTACATCGGCAGCATGTTCTGCATCCATATTTCCAGCCGTCATATTTTCAGCGTTATGTGCAGCTGCTCCTTCTTCTGCTTTATCTGGATTAACATCCAAATCTATCACCTTGGCAGGTTCCGGATCCTTAAACTCAGATTCCTCATGTTCTTCTTCCTCCTCCTGTTTCTGTCCATGTTCTGCATTCGCATAAGCCTGCGCAATGGCATCCGGTTCGTTGTCTTCACCATTTTTGCCGTGATTGGTGATTTCGAAGTGCACCTTACTTGTAATATAGCCAATCGGGTTGAGCGCCTTTCGGATCACGGTGATGGTTTCCGTCGTCAGGTAGGTGAGGAAAGCGATGGCAGTAAAGAGCAGAATCGCTGTAAGACCCGGTGCACCCACTACGTTTTCCAAGTTCTGTACGACAAAGATTCCATGCTTTCCTCCAGGATTGAAGATAAGTCCACCTGTAAGTGGCGTCAGAAATTTGGCGAATGTGATGGCACACCATTCCATGACGATCATGGTGCTGAAAAACCATTTCCACAGATTGATTTTATAGGCATGCATGAGCTGCAATCCCCATATTATAAAAAAGGTAGGGAGCAGGAATGAAGGAAAACCGAAATTCTGTGAAATCAGCCAGTAGGAGATGATAGCACCCAGCGAACCGCAATAATTCTGAAACTGGTGCTCACTGTTGGTCCATTCTCCCGTTCGCATTTCTTCCAGAATACTTTGATCTGCCGCGCCCGTATTCAAAAAAGAAACCATCGCGATGATGGTAACTACAGAAATGGTGACCAGAGCCAGTCCTAAGAAGAAATCTGTAATTGTATTATTGAAAATATATTGTAAGCCAATTGCTTGACTGAAGCTTTTGGTTTTCTGTTCAGTTCTTTTTTTTGCCATTTTGATGTTCTTGAATTATTTATCTTGCAAAAGTAGCTAAAATAATCGAAAAAATCGAGATTTTAATGCTAATTTTTCTAATTTTTGCGAGAAAGTTGATTTACATTTGGTCATTTCATTTATAAATTGTACTTTTGCATTCTGAAATCTTGGAAATAATAATGAAGACAATATTCAAAAAGTATGATAAGCATGCTATTGTAGCATTGCCCAGAGTAATTTTTGAGGGGGAAATTAAGGTAATAGATCACCCGGAGGATGTTGAGGCGGCAATTGATTTTTTGCTGTCCCAGGACATTCTTGGTATCGATACGGAAACTCGTCCTTCTTTCAAAAGAGGCGTAAGCTATGAGGTGTGCTTGCTTCAGGTAAGTACAGAGGATGTATGTTTTCTGTTCCGCTTGAATTATGTGGGAATGCATCCGGCTATCATTAGATTCCTGACTGATAAGAAGGTACCTAAGATTGGTCTTTCCTGGCATGATGATCTTAATCAGCTTCATAAAAGGGCTGATTTTGAACCGGGCAACTTTATCGAGATTCAGGATATGGCTAAGGATTTGGGACTGATTGATATGAGTCTGCAGAAAATTTACGCCAACCTCTTTCACCAGAAAATCAGTAAGGCGCAGCGATTGAGCAACTGGGAGGTTACTGAGTTGAAAGATTCACAAAAAATATATGCTGCTACTGATGCTTGGGCGTGTATTCAACTCTATAAGGAGTTCAACAAACTCAACGAGACTCATGATTATGTGCTGATTGAGCCGAAAATAGAGGATGCTCAGGCAGATGCATCTCAGACATAATCGCAGCGAGCATCTCTAGTAGAG
>CAMBBY010000162.1 GCA_945863825.1 uncultured Prevotella sp.
CTTTTTTGTTTTTCTTCCCGCGGATCTTTTTCTTCTCCGCTGTTTTTTTCTTCTCACTGAATATTAGTTTGTCACGCAGATTTCGCAGATGACGTAGATTTTTTCTCATTGATTATTTTAGTCCCACAGATTTCACGGATTTCCACAGATCTTCTTTGGCTCACTCTTTTTTCTTCTTTTCCTTCATAATAAAAAACTTTTTCTTTCGTTATCTATTTAAGTTTCAATTAGTATATAAATGATTTGGACAGATCGAATAAGACAAGTTAAGATTTTATTGGTTTCTGCAGCTATCGTTATTGCTGCAGCATCTCTTGCGATTTCTCATTTTCTGGTAGCTGATTTGGAGAATGAGGAAAAGAATCGTATGGCAGTTTGGGCAGAGGCTATGAGGACTCTTAATAATGCAGATGAAAAAACGGATCTTAATCTTGTACTGAAGGTTATTAATGAAAATAATACAATACCTGTTGTCGTTCTCGACTCACAAGGAAATGCACAGGTTTTCCGTAATGTTACTCTCAGTGGCGCTGATTTTAATGATAGTTTGAAAAATGCGGCTCTATTGGGTAAAACTTTTCTTCGTAAGGGGAGACACATCAAAATCATGCTCAACCAAAAAAATAATGAATATATTCAGGTTTGTTATGATGAATCTCTTATGTTGAAAAGGCTGGCAGCTTATCCATTGGTGCAGTTGGGTATTGTTCTCATCTTTGTTGTCGTGGCCATCTTCGCTCTTCTTTCCTCTAAAAAAGCTGAACAGAATAAAGTTTGGGTAGGTTTGTCAAAGGAAACTGCTCATCAATTGGGAACTCCGATTTCCAGTCTGATGGCTTGGATAGAAATCTTGAAAGAAACTTATCCAGATGATGACTTAATTCCTGAGATGAATAAGGATGTGAAGCGGCTTCAATTGATAGCAGACCGTTTCTCTAAGATCGGTTCTCTTCCAGAACCGGTTCCTTCCAGCTTGAATGAGGTACTCGATCATGTCATAGATTATATGGATCGCCGTACTTCTAAATCCATACAGATGATAAAAGTGTTTCCTCAGCATGATATTATTGTCAAGATCAATGCTTCTCTTTTCGAATGGGTAATTGAGAATCTGTCTAAAAATGCGGTTGATGCCATGGGTGGAAAAGTGGGCAGGATTACGCTTCGTGTGGAAGAAACTGATAAATGCGCAGTGATTGAAGTGAGTGACACAGGAAAGGGCATCAAACGTAAAGATCTCAATAATGTGTTCAGACCTGGCTTTACCACAAAAGAAAGGGGCTGGGGACTTGGATTATCTTTAGCTAAGCGCATAGTAGAAGAATACCATAACGGTAAGATATGGGTGAAAAGTTCCGAAGTAGGAAAAGGCACTACTTTCAGGATAGAATTACCTCTTCGATAAGCGAATTTAATCGGTTGATTTCTATAAATATATTGAAATAACTGCTTAATATGCTATATTTTAGAGTTTTTTTCACTAAAAATTATTTTATCTCAAAAATAATTTGTAACTTTGCACCCCGAAACAATATACTAGTATTGTAATATGTGTAATATAGAGTCTTTTAAAATTGATCTGAAAGCGTTACCTCAGGGAGTTTCTACCCTTGAGTTTAAACTTGATGATGCATATTTTAAGGCAATTGATGCCCCTGATGTTCAGAGCGGAGAATTGTTAAGTAGTCTGTCAATCAGTCGTACAGATGATTTCTTCGAACTTAATTTTCATACTGAAGGCATTGTACACATACCTTGCGATATCTGTCTGGACGATATGGAGCAATCTATTGAGACTGATGACCGATTACTCGTAAGATTTGGAGAAGACTACTCAGAAGAAGATGACCTCGTGATTGTGGCCGAGAACGAAGGAATACTCGATGTCGCGTGGTTTATCTATGAATTTATAGCCCTCAACATTCCTATCAAGCATGTGCATGCACCTGGAAAATGCAACCCTGCTATGATTGAAATGCTTCAAGAGCATTCTGCCGCCCGAAGCGGCGAGGAAGAAGAGGAAATTGTAGATCCGCGCTGGGCAGCACTCTTAAAATTGAAAAAGTAAAAATTAAAATTTAAACATTTAAAAATTATGGCACATCCTAAAAGAAGACAGTCAAAGACACGTACACTTAAGAGAAGAACTCATGATAAGGCAGTAGCTCCTACATTGGCAGTTTGCCCTAACTGTGGTGCATACTACGTTTACCACACTGTTTGCCCAACTTGCGGTTACTACAGAGGCAAGGTTGCAATTGTTAAGGAAGCAGCTGAATAATGGGTAAAATTAATGCTGTAATTACTGGTGTAGGTGGATACGTGCCTGACTATATCCTCAACAATGAGGAATTGTCTCGTATGGTGGACACTACCGATGAGTGGATTACTACCCGTGTTGGAATCAAAGAGCGCCGTATTCTTACTGAAGAAGGTCTCGGAACCAGTTACTTGGCCCGAAAGGCAGCCAAGCAGTTGATTCAGAAGACTGGTGTTGATCCTGATACAATTGATGCACTTATTGTGACAACAACTACACCAGATTATAAGTTCCCATCTACAGCATCTATTGTCTTGGGCAAGCTTGGATTGAAAAATGCTTTTGCATTTGATTTTTCAGCTGCTTGCTGCGGATTCTTGTATTCACTTGATGTTGCTGCCAGCATGATTCAAAGTGGACGCTTTAAGAAGATCATTGTTATCGGTGCAGATAAAATGTCTTCTTTGGTAGATTATACAGACCGTGCAACATGTGTCCTCTTCGGTGACGGAGCAGGCGCAGTTCTTGTCGAGGCAACAGAGGAAGAAAATGTAGGTGTTCAGAACTCATACCTGCGTACTGATGGTAAGGGCTTGCCTTTCCTTCATATGAAGGCTGGTGGTTCTGTTTGTCCTCCATCTCGATTCACTGTAGATCATAGAATGCATTACCTCTATCAGGAGGGTCGTACAGTTTTCCGCTATGCGGTAACTGATATGAGCAATGATGTGATGAAAATCATGGAGATGAACAACTTGGCAGCAGACGATGTAAACTGGGTAATTCCTCACGAGGCAAACCTTCGTATTATCGAGGCGGTAACCAAACGTGCTGGTATTCCTTTGGACAAGGTCGTTGTCAACATCGATCATTATGGTAATACAAGTGCAGCTACAATTCCTTTGGCATTGTGGGATGCTGAAAGCAAACTCAAGAAGGGTGATAATGTCATCTTTACTGCTTTTGGTGCTGGATTTGTACATGGTGCATCGTTCTATAAGTGGGCTTATGATGGCTCTGCTTACGGAAAATAATAAAAAATAAATATCCAAAAATTAAAAAGACGCATCTCTTATGAGAAATAAGAAAGATGCGTCTTTTTAGCTTAAAGCAAGTTTGTTTATGCATAAGGCAGGTTTCGTCAATATAGTAGGTAATCCTAATGTTGGTAAGAGTACACTGATGAATCAATTGGTGGGCGAACGTATCAGTATCGCTACTTTTAAGGCTCAAACAACTCGTCATCGTATCATGGGTATTGTTAATACCGATGATATGCAGATTGTGTTTTCTGATACTCCTGGTGTCTTGAAGCCAAATTACAAGATGCAGGAGATGATGCTTGCATTCTCGGAGAGTGCTTTGGCTGATGCTGATATTCTTCTTTATGTTACCGACGTCGTGGAAAATCCTGAAAAAAATCTGGATTTTCTGGAAAAGGTACGAAAGATGACTATTCCTGTCTTGCTGTTGATTAACAAAATTGATGAGAGTGACCAAACTAAATTAGGAGATATTGTTGAGAAATGGCACTCTTTGTTGCCTGATGCTGAAATCTTACCTATTTCTGCTAAAAATAAGTTTGGTGTAGATATGCTTTTGAAGCGTATCAAAGAACTACTGCCTGAGTCTCCTGCCTTTTTTGATAAAGACCAGTTGACTGATAAGCCAGCTCGTTTCTTCGTTTCAGAGATTATTCGTGAAAAGATTCTACTTTATTACGATAAGGAAATTCCATATTCTGTTGAAGTAAGAGTGGAGCGCTTTAAGGAAGATGAGCATAAGATTCACATCAACGCAGTGATTTACGTGGAGCGTGATTCTCAGAAGGGTATTATCATTGGTCATCAAGGTATTGCGCTGAAGAAGGTGAACACAGAATCACGCAAGGCTCTGGAAAAATTCTTCGACAAGAAAATTTTCCTGGAAACTTTCGTCAAAGTTGATAAGGATTGGCGTAGTTCTCAGAAAGAACTGGATGCTTTCGGATATAATCCGGAGTAATATTGATAAAACATAACTCCCTGAATGTAATCGAGGGAGTTACTCTCGCTGATTGGCGAGGGCTGGAGCATGGTCAGCTTCGGCAAATTTTTAACTTGGATGCAGAGACCACATCCTTGAAGCCTCCTAAAGGAAGGGGGAAAAATGACTTTTATGGCAAATTTAGTAGCAATTGTAGGTCGCCCAAATGTGGGTAAATCTACTTTATTCAATCGTTTGACGCAATCTCGTCGCGCTATTGTAAGCGATACGGCTGGTACTACTCGTGACCGCCAGTATGGTAAGTGCAGTTGGAATGGTAGAGAATTTTCTGTAGTGGATACGGGAGGTTGGGTTGTTAAATCTGATGATATTTTTGAAGATGCTATCCGTAAGCAGGTGTTGGTAGCTACAGAAGAGGCTGATCTGGTTCTCTTTCTGGTGGATGTAAATACTGGTTTGACGGACTGGGATGAGGATGTTGCGCTTATTCTCCGTCGTGCCAAATTGCCTGTAATCCTCGTAGCCAACAAAGTAGATAATAGTGCAGAATCTGTCTCTTATACACATCTCCGAGCCCACGAGACTAAGGCGAATC